>JBQCJL010000194.1:0-3672 GCA_051952795.1 Marmoricola sp. | reverse complement strand
CACCTCGTCGTACTGCGAGGGCGAGGTGACGATCGCGACAGACGGGTGGTTCTTCGCCGCCGCCCGCACCATCGACGGACCGCCGATGTCGATCTGCTCGATGCACTCGTTCGGCGTCGCGCCGGAGGCGACGGTCGCGCGGAACGGGTAGAGGTTGGACACGACGAGCTCGAACGGCTCGATGTCCAACTTCTCCAATTGCGCGAGGTGTTCGGGGATGCGAGTGTCGGCCAGAATGCCGGCGTGGACCTTCGGGTGCAGGGTCTTCACCCGGCCGTCGAGGCATTCCGGGAAGCCGGTGAGGTCCTCGACCTTGGTGACCGGCAACCCGAGGTCGGCGATGAGCTTGGCCGAGCCGCCGGTCGAGACGAGCTCGACACCGGCCTCGTGCAGACCGCGGACCAGGTCCTCCAGACCGGTCTTGTCGAACACGGAGACCAGGGCGCGCTTGATGTCGATGCGATCAGGCAGAACAGTCATGGGGGCGTTCCTTCAGTGAGTCTCGGTGCACCCAGGCGGACGATGCACGGTCTTCAACACTCCCTGGTGGTCACCCACCCGCGCCAGTCGTGTGTGAGTCAGTCTAAGGGCTAACGGGAGCCGGATCCGATCCTCACGTGGCGCCCGTCGATGCTCATGCCCTCCCGAGCGATCCGGCCCACGTAGTCGACGAGCATCGCCCGCTCGGCCACCTTGATCCGCTCGTGCAGTGTCTCCACGTCGTCGTCGTCCTCGACCGGCACGACCGTCTGCGCGATGATCGCTCCCGTGTCGACCCCGGCGTCGACCACGAAGAGCGTCGCGCCGGTCACCTTCACGCCGTAGGCGAGTGCATCCGCCGCACCATGCATGCCCGGAAAGGCCGGCAGCAGTGCCGGATGCGTATTGACGTAGCGGCCCGGGAATCGGCTGAGGAAGTGCGGCCCGGCGAGCTTCATGAAACCGGCGGACACCACCAGATCCGGCTCGAAGGCAGCGGTGGTCTCCGCCATCGCCAGATCCCAGTGCTCACGGCTACTGGACTGTCCGACCTTGCGCACGAACGTCGGGATGCCGGCACGCTCAGCTCGCGCCAAGCCCTCGATGCCGTCACGGTCGGCGCCGACGGCGACGACCTGAGCGCCGTAGGCCGGATCCCGGGTCGCGTCGAGCAGAGCCTGCAGGTTGGTCCCCGCGCCGGAGACGAGCACGACGAGACGGGCCGGACCGGTTCGCGGGAGCACACTCACAAGGCGAAACCCTACGGGTAGATCAGCGCGCCTCGCGCCAGCGCTGCCACGCCGCACAGAGCAGGCCGCCGAGGGCGCCGCCGAGCGCCATGCCGCCCGCGGCACACACCAGGACCGCCCAGAAGCCGGCGCCGATGTGCGCCAGGCGCTGATCGCCGAGGGCGCCCCCACTCAGGCCTGCGAAGACCGTCAGCACCGCGCCCGCGAGCGCGCCGCCACCGAGGCCCCGCAGCACGACCTGATCCCAGCCGTCGCGCTCCTCAGCGAGCTCACGCTGTAGTCGGATCGCCGCGACCAGCGCGCACAGCCCGGGGACGAACAGGAGAAGCACCAGCCACCCCGGCTGCGACCCGGGATCGGGCAAGGCGGCAACGACCGGAAGCGGCGGGAGGGCGATCAACGAGACGGAGCTGACCGTCACGCTGGTCGTCGCGCCGACGGCGAAGCCGGGCCCGGCGAGGTAGGCGATCGCCAGACCGACCATGTTCGGCAGCGCGAGCGCGCAGACGAGCGTGAGCATCAGGGCATCGCCGAAGCCGAGCTTCAAGGAGGTGTAGGCATCCCCCGCAGCGCTGAACGACATCGCCATCGAGATCGCGACCACGACCGCAGCGACCGCCGCCACCGTGAGCGATGCCCGAGCGGCGATCCGCAGGATCGAGCGCGCTAGGGGAGGAGTCCGCAACCACAGCTCGGACAGCCGGCCGGACTCCAGGATGGCGCCCCACGCGCTCGCCGCACCGCCGAGCAGCAGAGCAGCACCGAAGGTGCCAGTCAGGCTCGGCGAGACCGTGCTGGCGTCCATCGCCTCGAGCACGACGATGGCGAGGATGACGAAGGTGGCGGTGAACGTGCCCCACGCGACCGCCCAGGTGCGCGCCGCCGGCACCTGCTCGCCGAGCTCCGAGCGGCGCCAGCCCCAGCGGGTGCAGCGCACCACCGCCAGCACCTCGATGAACGTCAGCCCCAGTGGGGTCAGGCCCACGTGCCCGATGCTCGTGTCCGCCGAACCTCCGAGCCCGAGGATCCAGGCGATTCCGCCGACGCGGAGTGCGTCCAGGGTGCTCCCGTGAGCACCGCTGTCCGCGAAGAACCATCCGAGGAGCGACACGGCCATGCAGAGTCCGACGGCGGTGGCGACGGCGAGCGCCGCGGCGAGGACCGCGTTCACCATCAGGGGACGCGCCTCGGTACTGCTGGCTCGGGCGGTCATCGCTGCGAATCGTGAGGTCTGGGAGGGCATCGGTGCCATCCTCGCCGACCTCCGGCTCGGTTTCGGAGTGCCACGCGGGATAGGTTCACCCTGCTATGTCCGAACTCGCGCCATCCCCGAGCTCCAGTCCCTCGAACGACCCGTTCGACGAGCTGTATCTGGCGCTCCGGCGTCGGTTGCTCCTGCAGTGCTTGGCGTTCACGGGCGACCTCTCGGCCTCGCGCGCGGGCGTTCGTGACGCCTTCATCGCCGCGCGGCAGCAGTGGCGGCGCGTCGGCGTCCTCGATGCGCCGGAGACCTGGATCCGTCAGCGCGCGATGAACGCGGCCCAGCGGCATCATGTCCCCCATCGCCGCCGAGCCCAGTCCGGGTTGAACGAGCATCAGAGTGCGGTGCTCGCCGCATTGGCCGAGCTGAAGGACACCGATCGCAAGGCATTGGTGCTGCATCACCTCGGAGCGCTCGAGGTGGCCGCCGTCGGCAGGGACCTCGCCCTCACCGAGGCGAGCGCGCGGCGCCGTCTCACCGCTGCCCAGGACGCCTATGCCGGCACCCGGAACTGCGAGCGTGACCAGATCACCGACGACCTGCGGGCACTCGCGCCGATCGTGACGCACCCGGGACTCCCCCGCGCCCATTCCATCCACCACCGCGCACAGCGCCGCAGCCGCATCCAGCTCGCGCTCGGAGCGATCGTCGCGGTCGCGATCGCGGCGCTGGGCGGCCTGCTAGTCCAGCCGACGCCACGATCGGATGCCATCGCGGCGATCGACGCCCGGCCGGTGACCAGAGCCGATCTGGTCACGTCGCCACAGCTCGGCGCCGCGCTGCCCGGGACGACCTGGCTGGAGACCAGCACCACCGCGAACACCGCCGGCACCGGACTGCACGACCCGTGTCAGCGACAGCGCACCGCGGATCCGGCAGCGGCGCGAACCTGGCTGCGTCAGCTGGTGGCACCGAGCGTCGACGCGGTCGCCACCCAGCGCACCGAGGTCTCGATCGGTGTGGCCGCCGCACGCCGTGCCTACACGGCGACGCTGAACTGGTACGCGAGCTGCACGCAGGCGCGCGTCCAGCTCGTCTCCGCCGCAGCGCTCCAAGGCGTGGGCGACCAGGCTTGGCTGCTGCAGCTGACGGCCGCCGGCTCACACCAGCAGACCTATCAGGTCCTGGTGTCGCGTACCGGGATGATCACCAGCACGCTGGTCATCCAGACCCCCAGCACCA
>JBQCJL010000193.1:0-3781 GCA_051952795.1 Marmoricola sp. | reverse complement strand
GCTCGCGCTCGCGGTCGACCACCAGACGGGTGGCCACCGACTGCACCCGGCCCGCGGACAGGCCGGACATGACCTTCTTCCACAGCACCGGCGAGACCTCGTAGCCGTAGAGGCGGTCGAGGATGCGGCGCGCCTCCTGGGCGTTGACCAGGTCCATGTCCAACTCGCGCGGGTTGGCGACGGCCTCCTGGATCGCGCCCTTGGTGATCTCGTGGAACACCATGCGGTGCACGGGAACCTTGGGCTTGAGCTCGTCCAGCAGGTGCCAGGCGATGGCCTCACCCTCGCGGTCCTCATCGGTGGCGAGGTAGAGCTCGTCGGCGTCCTTGAGCAGGCCCTTGAGCTTGGTCATGTGGGCCTTCTTGTCGCGCGCTACGACGTAGACCGGCTCGAAACCATTGTCGACATCCACGCCCAGGCGGGCCCACGGCTCGCTCTTGATCTTGGCCGGAATCTCGGCCGCGGTGTGCGGGAGGTCGCGGATGTGGCCGATCGACGACTCGACGACATACCCGTTGCCCAAGTAGCCCTCGATGGTGCGGGCCTTGGCCGGGGATTCGACGATGACGAGCTTGTGTGCCACGGGTGCAAGGTAGCGCGTACTTATAAGGAAGCAAGCCCCGGTTTCCCAGATCGGGGACTATTCGAGCGTCAGCCAACCCTCGGCGACGAGCCCGCGGACGGTGTCCAGCCCGACGGTTTCGCCGGTCAATTCCTCCACCGCGCCCAGCAGCGCGGCCAGCGTGAGATCTCCATCGCATGCACCCAGAAGAGCGGCTTCACCGGTGCTGATCGAGCGTCCGCGGCGCAGTCCGGCCTGCTGCCGGACCAGGATCTCGGCCGGATCCTCGGCGCCCGCGGCACCGACCGTCTCCTGCAGCACGTCGATCCGCAGCCGGGGATGCGTGGCCCTGAGCTGGTCGTCGCTGAGGCGGCGCACCAGCTCGATGGCGTCGAAGTGCCGGGCGATCTCGTCGCCGATGGGCTGGGCGACCTCATACGGCCAGTGCTCGCAGCGCTGGATCGCAGGCGCATCGGTCGGGCGGATGGTGATCCAGCCGAAGCCGACGCCCTCGGCGCCCTGCTGCTCGAGCCAGGACAGCCAGGTCTCGTAGCGACGGCGGTAGTCGCCCAGGCGACCGCCGGTAGCCGGGTGCTGACCGGCGTCCTTGAGCCACATCTCCACATAGGTGGGGAGATCGACGATCTCGCGCTGCACCACCCACAGGTCGTCCTGCGGCGCCCAGCTGGCGAGCCGCTCCTCCCAAGGCTGGTCCTTGAGGATCAGCCAGTTGGCCAGCACCTGCGCGATGCCGCCCGGGTTGAGGTGGTCGCGGGCACTGCGGACGACGTGCTCGACGACGCGGTCACCGGGGAGGCCGGAGTCGCGGTAGACGAGGCGCTCGCCGGTGGCGGGACTGATCACAAAGGGCGGGTTGGTGGTGATCAGGTCGAACCGCTCGCCGCGGACCGGCTCGAAGAAGCTGCCGTCGCGGACGTCGATCTCGACCTCGTTGAGAGCCGCGTTGAGGCGGGTGAGCCACAGGGCGCGGGCGTTCACGTCGGTGGCGGTGACCGCACCGGCGTGCTTGGCGAGGTGGAGCGCCTGGACGCCACAGCCGGTGCCGAGGTCGAGCGCGCTGGCGACCGGTCGCCGGATGGTCATCTCGGCGAGCGAGGTGGAGGCCGGGGAGATGCCGAGCACGTGGTCGGCGCTGACCCGCTGGCCCAGCCCGTCGAGGCCGGGCGTGAGGTCGCTGAGCACCCAGAGGTCATCGTCGTCGGCGGCATAGGGGCGCAGGTCGACGGCGGCGGCCACCGATCCGATCGAGCGCGCCAGGATGCCCGCCGCGCACAGCGGGTCGATCAGGTCGGGCAGTGCCTTCTCGCGGTCACTCGCGGAGACCTCGGCCTGCAGCAGCCAGAGCCGGGTGAGGGTCTCGATCGGCGATCCGCCGTTGGTCGCGCGGAGGCCCGGGGTGGTCTCGTTGCGGAAGAGAGCCGCGTGCGCCTGCTCGCCGAGGACCTCGGCGACGCCCGCGTAGGTGTAGTTGGCTTCCTGCAGCGCTGCTCGGAGCGGCGCCATCAGTTCCAGTCCGGCTACGCGAGGCGCTTCAGTCACGCGACGAGTCTAGGTGTCGCGCTTCTGAGGGTCAGGGTGGGTTGCAGGTGCTCTGGCGGCTGCTCGGCAGGGCCGAGGAGGGAGCGATGCTGGTGGCATCGTGAGCGACGAGAACGCAGTCCGAGCGGTCGCCAGGGCGCCTGGGAAGCACCCTGATCGTCAGAAACGCGACATATCGCCTGGGAGAATAGGCGCCGATGTCTGCTGACCCCCTCGAGCGCGTGCTCGCGAGCCTCCGACGCGCGCCCGGGCGCGAGGAGAGCCTGCGCCATCTCGAGGTTCTGCCGGCTCGGTCCGCGGACTGCGTCGACTGGCCGGCGTGGGCTGCACCCGCCGTGGTGACGGCGTTCGGCTTCGACCAGCCGTGGCGGCATCAGATCGAGGCGGCGTCGGCGGCCTTCGCCGGCCAGCATGTGGTGTTGTCGACGGGGACCGCGTCCGGGAAGTCGTTGGCCTATCTGCTGCCGGCGCTGTCGGCGATCACGGCGAAACGTGGCCCCAAGGGACAGCGCGGCTCGACCACGCTCTACCTCGCGCCGACCAAGGCGCTCGCCCACGACCAGGCCAACCGGCTGCGGGAGCTGGCGGTGCCGGAGCTCCGCTTCTCCACCCACGACGGCGACTCCCCCAAGGAGCAGCGCGAGTGGACGCGTGAGCACGCGGAGTATGTGCTGACCAATCCGGACATGCTGCACTTCTCGCTGCTCCCCCAGCACGAGCGCTGGGCGCCGTTCTTCAAGAGGCTCGACTACGTGGTGGTCGACGAGATGCACCACTACCGCGGGCTCTTCGGTGCGCATGTGGCCAACGTGCTGCGGAGACTGCGCCGGGTGTGTGAGTTCCACGGGGCCTCGCCCACCTTCATCTTCACCTCGGCGACGATCGCCGAGCCGGCTGAGGCTGCGTCACGGCTGGCGGCGGTCGACGCGGTCGCCGTGACCACCGACGGTTCCCCGCACGGCCGAACCACGCTGGCGCTCTGGCAGCCGGGCACCTTCACCGATGACAAGGGCAGGGAGGTCACCCGGCCGGCGCCTCGCGAGGTCGCGGATCTGTTCACCTCGTTCGTGTCCGCGGACATTCCGACGCTGGCGTTCGCGGGGTCGCGCCGGGCCAGTGAGGCGATCGCGTCGTCCGCGCGCGGACGCTTGGGCGAGATCGAGCCGCGGTTGGCGCATCGGGTCGCGTCCTACCGCGGCGGCTACCTGCCCGAGGAACGTCGAGCGCTGGAGGCCGACCTGCGCAGTGGACGCCTCGTCGGCATGGCGGCGACCCAGGCTCTCGAACTCGGCATCGACATCAACGGGCTGGACGTCGTGGTGATGAGCGGCTTCCCCGGCACGCGGGCGGGGTTCTGGCAGCAGGTCGGGCGAGCGGGGCGCGATGGGCGGGACGCGATGGCGGTGCTCGTGGCTCGCGAGGACCAGCTCGACCAGTACCTGCTGGAGCATCCGGAGTTCCTGCTGGGCCAGCCGGTGGAGAGCTTCGTGTTCGACCCGGCCAACCCCAAGGTGCTCGGTCCGCATCTATGTGCGGCGGCGGCCGAGGTGCCGCTGTGCGATGAGGGCTTCCTGTCCCCCGATCTGTTCGGGCCGACCGCGCGCGAGGCCGTCGACGCACTGACCGACGCCGGGCTGCTCCGCCGACGACCGCGCGGCT
>JBQCJL010000192.1:0-8188 GCA_051952795.1 Marmoricola sp. | reverse complement strand
CAACACCAACCAAAAAAGGCCGATGCCAGTGACGAGGTTAATTGGCATATGACATTGTGCACGCTGTTGAGTTCTCAAGGATCGGACACTCCTGACCATCAGTCTCTCGACCTACTTGTCAGGGCTTATTTCACCGATCATCCATGGGTACTGCTCGAGACGAACTCGAGTCGTGCCGATGGAAGTTGTTCGCTCCGTTCAGCCAGTGGTTCTCTCCTGAAAGGAGTAGCTCTTCGGCTGAGGATCGGTCCCGCTTGAGGCCGGAAACTCTTCGAGCTTTCCGCACCTTTGGGGTGACAGGTGTCTACTTTACGTGCCGGTGCCCGTGCGTGCAATTCGACGTGCACCCCGGGCGTGGCGCGCTCCGAGGGTCGTTCGGGGGCATCCTCAACCCACCAGACGGGCCACCCCGATCTTCGAGTCGGCCATGCCGTAGAAGACGAAGCGACGCCCCTCGACCTCCTCGATAGCGGTGGGAAAGACCACATTCGGGACGGTGCCGCTGCGCTCGTCGTCGGTGTCGGCGGTGAGGAGCGGCTCGGCGGTGCGACGGATCACACGCCATGGTTCCGCAGCATCGAGGATCATCCCTCCTGCCGCGTAGTTGACGTGCTTCTGCTGCGCCATTCCGCCCTCGAGACGGCCGGTCACACCGTGGTGCAGGAGAAGCCATCCCTCCGGAACGCGAACGGGCGCGGGCCCCGATCCGATCTTGAGCTCCTCGAACGGATGCTCCGGTGCCGCCACCACACGATGTCCGCGCCACCGCGTCAGCGCTCGTAGATCGTTCCGCACCTCGGGCAGCGGGACGAAGCTCATCCAGATGGCGGGCCGCCGGTCGGTCATCCACGACGGAAGCACCGGGCGTTCGCCCGCCCTAATCTCGCTCAGGTCCCACGACGGACGATGGAGCACGGCGAGGGACTCCGTGCCGTCCGGTGCAATCACGGGCTCGGGCAGGAGCACGGTGTCTTTGTTGTGAAAGAGGTTCAGGTCGAGGTCGAGCGCGTCGTCGTACTCGAAGGTGACAGGGCCGAGCCTCTCCCAGTCGCGAACGCCTGGTGATACGGCCACGGCCGTGCGCGGTCCAAGCGGGCCGAAGGCGACGTAGGTCATGACGTGCAGACCAAGCGCCGGGATGAACGTGACGCGCGGGTCTTCCACGCCCGCATTCTGAGACCCGCGCTCCCACGTGCGATCCGGTTCGAGCACGACGCCCTCCCGCTCGACTTTCACCGGCACTCCGTCGTTGACAACTACTCGCGCGAGCCCGATGCGCGAGACGTTTCCCGCAGCGACGAGCCGCGGCAGCAGGTACAGCCGCCCGTCCTCGTCGCGGGCCGTTGCAGGGTTCAGCACACCCTCCGCCTCGTACGGCTCACCCGGCTTCGGTGCCATGATCACGCCGAGGCGCTCCAAGGCGTAAGGGAACGGTTCGGTGGGCGGCGAGTCGGCGGTCATGCAGTTCCTTTCGATCGATGCGACCTCGAGTCATCCGCCGCACTGCGGTAGAAGTAGAGCTCCCGCGCCCCGCCGGGCGCGTTCCAGCCCTGTGCGAACATCCACCGGTCCTGCCACCGGATGAGACCGCCCCACGCCAGTGAACCGCCGCGATGCAGTTCGAGCTGAGTGAATGGGTCGGATGCGCGGTACCGCGCCTGGCCGGCCGCGAACCGCCCGCCGTGGTCGCTGTAGAAGAAGTCGAGCACGAGGTCGTCACCGGTGACGACGGCGCACGCGACCTCGTGCAGCTGCCCCCAGCAGGAGATGTTCAGGTAGGGCTGGGGCTCGAACCGCCAATCGATGAGATCGGTCGAGCGACCGACGGTGAGGATGCCGTCGCATCCCTCCGACAGGAACATCAGGTAGTGCTCGCCGAACCTGACCGCGCGGCCGCGTCCGTCCGTGGCGACGACGGCTCCCTTCGCCCACAGGCGCGAGACCTCGTACGGCACAGCGAGTCCCCGCTTCTCCCACGTGACGAGGTCGTCGGAGACCGCGAGCCGGATGTCGCATCCCACCTCGCCCAGCGGCCAGCGCGGTGAGGGGTAGCGCTCGAGCTCGTCGGCTCCGGCGAGCGGCCAGATGCCGTTGTAGAAGAGCACGTGGCGGCCGTCGGCCTCGTAGACCTTGGGATCCTCGCAGCCCCAGATCTCGTCGTCTTCGGTCGGGTAGATCATCGGGTTGGCGGCGTCATCGCGCCAGCCGGATCCCGGCGTGTACATCGCGTGGCCGATCCGGCTCGCCAGTGACTCCTTGCGGGGGGATGCCCGGTAGAAGAGGTGCAGACGGCCGTCGCGTTCGATCAGCGTCGGATTGAAGATCGACGAGGAGGTCCAGCCGACGCCAGTCGGGTCGTCCCACTGACCGCTCGGGCGGAACGTCAGTGCATCGTCGCGTTCGAAAGGTCCGAGCATCCATTCGGCCGTCTCGCCGAAGGCGTCCGCCGAGGAGAACTGCTCGACCGTCAGCGCTGCCGTCTGCTCATTGCGGTGGCGCATCGCGGCTTGGTACGAGGCGCGCAGCCGCTCTGTGGTGATCGGCTGCACCCTTACCCCTTCACCGACGATCCGAGGTCGGTCGCGGTGAAGTATCGCTGACCGATGATGAACAGCACCACGACGGGAGCCGCGAGCACCACGGCACCGGCGAGAATGGCGCCGAACGGGTTCGCCGTGGACGACGCGACGTTGCTGATGTAGTTCGCAAGCGACACGGCGAGCGGCTGCATCGAGGCATCCTTCGTGATCAGGAACGGCCACAGGAACTCGTTCCACGGACCGATGAACGTGACCAGCACGGCCGTCACCAGCGCGGGACGCACGAGCGGAAGCGCGATGCTCCAGAGCAGCCGAAGCTCGCCTGCCCCATCGACGCGGGCGGCGTCGAACAGCTCCTTCGGCAGCTGCAGGAAGTACTGCCGGAAGATGATCACGGCCGTCGAGTTGATCGCGAACGGCAGGATCATACCCAGATAGTTGTCGGCGAGGCCGTAGTTGCGGGCGATCAGCACGTAGAGCGGAATGATCAGCAGCTGGAACGGGACGACCTGCACGAGCAGGGCCAGCGCGAACGTCACTCCTCTGCCACGCCACTGCAGCATCGCGAGCGCGTAACCGGCCAACAGCCCGAACACCACGGTGCAGAGCACCACGCCGCCGGTGAAGATGCCGGAGTTGACCAGGCCCTCGAGCAGGTTGATGCGGCCGTTGATGGCCACGTAGTTCCCGATCGTCAGGTTGCCCGGGTTCGGGAACGCGCCGGCGACCGTCGGGTCGGGTTCGGTCTGGAGCGAGCCGACCAGCATGTAATAGAAGGGGAACAGGAAGACGATGGCGCCGATCGTGAGCACCACGCCGCGCAGAATCGCCTGGCCGCGCGACAGCTCGACGCCGCCTCGGCGACGCGACCGGGGCGAGCGGCCCGCTCGGGGCATCCGCGCTCCCGTCGTCTCGTGCACTGAGGTCTCGGCCATCAGTCCCTCGCCTCCCCGAAGCGGTTCTCCAAGTACGCGATGATGAGCACCACGATCACGAGTACGACGCCGATCGCCGCCGCGAATCCCGGATGGCCCTGCTCGATTCCCTGCTGATACATCACGAAGACCGGCGACGAGGATGCCCCGTTCGGCCCGCCTCCGCCGGTGAGGAGGTACGGCTCGGTGAAGAGGTTCGCTCCCACGATCGTCGACAGCAGCAGTACGAGCACGGTCGCCGGGCGCACGCCGGGCACCGTCACCGAGAAGAAGGAGCGGATCTTGCCCGCGCCGTCGGTCGCCGCCGACTCGTAGAGCTCGTTCGGCACGTTCTGCAGGGCCGCCAGATAGAGCAGGATGAAGAACCCGAGCTGCTTCCACGTGACATAGATGGCAACCGTCGGCATGGCGAGCACCGGGTTGATCAGCCAGGACGGATTCGGTGCCAGCGGGCCGAGCACGTTGTTGACGAGCCCGTCGTTGTTGAACAGAAACAGCCACACCGCGATCACCGCGACGCTTGCCGTCACGTACGGCACGTAGTAGCTGACGCGGAGGAAGACCCTGGCATGCACGACCCGGTTCAGCGCGGTGGCGAGCACGATGGAAAGCACCACGGTGAGCGGAACGTTGATGATGAGGAACACGCCGACGTTCGCGAACGACTGCAGCACGGCCGGGTCGGTGAACACCTGCACGTAGTTGTCGAGCCCGACGAACGGCCTGTTCACCTGAGCGCCCGGGGCCGCGAAGAAGTAGTCGAAGAACGACATATAGACCGCGAATACCAACGGGTACGCGAACACCGCGATCACGAACACCAGGTAGGGCACCGCGAAGAGGCCGCCGAACGGATGCCGCCCGAAGACGCGCACCCGCAACGGGCGCTTCGTCGGAGTCCGGGGTCCCGCGCCGGGGCCGACGGCAGGAACGCCGACCCCGACGTGTCCGGTGGGACTGGTGGAAGACATCGCTACTTCTTCGCCCACTCCGTGGTCATGGTGGATGCGGCATCCGCCAGCTGCGACTTCAGGTCACCCTGTCCCGAGATCACGGCCTTCTCATAGAAGTCGCGCAGATCCTGCAGCACCGCGATCGTGTTCGGGCCGGTCGGGTCGTCGACCGTGCGGTCGGTCTGGTCGGCGAACTGCTGGTAGGCCGGGTTCTTCTGGAAGAAATCGGGGAACGTCTTCTGCAGATCGGTGCGGATCGGCATCTGGCCGGTGACCTCGAGCAGCTGCTGGTCTGCCGACTTGCTGGTCGAGTACTTCAGGAAGTCCCACGCGGTGCCCTGGTTCTTGCACGAGGTGTACATGCCGATGTTCTTGGCATCCGGGAAGGTGTACGTCTCGGATGCGCTCATGCCGTCTTTGGTCGGCACCGGAACCGAGCCCCAGTTCACCTTCTTGTAGACCGGGATGGCCCAGGGGCCGACGATCGCCATCGCCGACTTGCCGGTGGCGAAGGCATCGTTCTGAGACTGCTCCTTGCCGGCCAGACCCTCCGCGTAGATCGTCTTCCAGAAGTTCGCGACGTCGTATCCGGCCTGGCTGTCGATCGTGGCCTTGCCGTTTTCGATGATCGACTTGCCCTTCGTCTCCGCCGCGTACAGCGGCAGGAAGTCGAAGTTCGGCTGGAAGAACTCGCTCGTGGGCGACGGGTAGATCGCGTACTGCGCTGCGCCGCTCGAGGTGAGCTGCTTCGCGGTGGCGAGGAAGTCGGCGTACGTGCTCAGCTTCGGGTGCTCGGGGTCGAGTCCCGCCTTCTGGAACATGTCCTTGTTGTAGAAGATGACGACAGGGTTCGCCTTCCACGGCATCTGGTAGAAGTCGCCGTCACTGGACTTGTACTGCTTTGCGGATGCCCCACTGCGGCCATCGATGTAGCTGTTCGCGCCAGGGAACTTCGAGAGGTCGACGAGCCCGCCCTGCTTCTGGAACTGTCCGGTGGCCGCCGGCAGGTTGTTGTAGACGAGGCACGGAGTGGTGCCGGCGGTGATCGCGGCACCGATGACCTCTTCCGTCGTCTTGCCGGCGGGAACCTCCTGACCGGTCACCTTCTCGTTCGGGTGCTTCTTGTTCCAGGAGGCGACTATCGCCTTGCCCCACTGGATCTCCTGTGCGTTGTTCGAGTACCAGATCTTGATCGGCCCGTGTGCCTTCATGGCGTCCGTGGTTCCGCCGGAGCCTCCCGAGCATCCACTGAGGGCCAGGGCGGCCAGTGCGACCGTCGCGGCGACTGTGGCGATCTTCGTGCGTCGTTGCATTCTCATCTCTCCTTGGTGTTGTTGCGCGCTGCTGTGGTGCTGCGCCGTGCTCGGGGACGCGGCGTCGAACGGCTCGGCGCAGCGGTCGAGGCTCGGCGGATGAGGCCGGCCTCCGGCAGCTCCACGTCAGGCGCCGCCCCTACTTCGATGAGCCGGAGCAGAGTCTCGGCCGAGGCGCGTCCCCACTCGGACGGGTCGTTGCTGAGGCTCGTCAGTGTGGGGTAGACCCACTCGCCCATGTCGGAGCCGTCCATGCCGGCGATGGAAAGGTCGCCGGGCAGCGAGAGTCCGCGCTCGTGCGCGACGGCCATGCCGGCGATGGCCATCGGATCGTTGCCGTAGATCACGGCGGTCGGCCGCTCGGTCTGGTCGAGCAGACGGTGCGTCGCGGCCGCGCCCTGTTCGGGCGAGAAGTCCGCCTCCTCCACGACGTGCTCGAGGCCGCGAGCCTCGCACTCCACCAGGAAACGGTCGAGGCGATTGCGTGCGTGCTGCATGCTGAGGCTGCCCGTCACATGGGCGATGCGGCGATGGCCCAGCTCGGCGAGGTGCGTGACCAGCTCCGCGATGCCGGTGCTGTATTCGCGCGAGATCGTCGGCATTCTCGCCGCGTTGTCGGGGCGTCCGAGCACGACGGCAGGCAGGCCGAGCTCCGTCAGGGCTGCAATGCGGTGGTCGTCGTCGAGGAGGTCGGTCACGAAGAAGCCGTCGACGCGACGCTCCGAGCTGAGCCGGTGATAGGCATCCAGCTCCGTCGCGATGTCGGGCACGACGCTCAGTACGAGCACCTGGCCGTGCTCGGCGAGCACAGCCTCGGCTCCCGCGATGAAGGCAGCGAAGAACGGATCCACCTCGATGACATGCGGGCTGCGCCTGACGATGAGCCCAAGGGCGTAGGCACGGCGGGTGCTGAGACCTCTCGCGCGCGGGTCGGGGCGCCAGCCGAGCCGGTCGGCGACGCGGAGGATGCGTTCCTTCGCGTCGGCGGAGACGCCGGGCCGATCGTTCAGCGCGAGGGAGACCAGACCCTTGCTGACGCCAGCCTCCTTGGCGACGTCTCCGATCGTGATCCTCTGATCCATCGAGCACCCTTGCTGACACGACTCGGTCGGAGGACCGCGTCTAAACCGGTTTAAGTGGAATGTTCGCCCACTTTAAACCGGTTTAAAGAACCGCGTCAACCCCAGGACATGCGACTGCGCCGGGTCAGCGTGGTCGCGCTACGAGCGCGCGACCGCCGATCCGGCGCAGTCGTCCGAGGCTTGTGGTGAGCGCTTCCGGCGTCAGATGCCGCGCTGGAGGCGCCAGTAGGCTGCGCTCCACTGCAGCTGCTGCTCGAACTTCCGAGGACGCGTGTCCTTGTCGATGACGACCAGCTCGGTGCCGGACATCCTCGCGAAGTCTTCCCAGGCTTCGATGCCCACCGCGTTCGTCATGACGGTGTGATGCGCGGCGCCGGCCTGCAGCCATGCCCAGGCGGAGGTGCGGAAGTCCGGCTCGGGAATCCACACAGCACGTCCCACCGGCAGCTTCGGCAGTGGCTCGGTGGGCGGCACCACTTCGACCACGTTCGCGGTGAGCCGGAACCGGTCGCGCATGTCGGAGAGCGCCACGACCACGGCGGGGCCGGCATCCGCATTGAAGACCAGGCGCACCGGGTCGTCCTTGCCGCCAATGCCCAGCGGATGGATCTCCAGGGTCGGCTTGGCGCTGCTCAGCGACGGGCTCACCTCGAGCATGTGTGCGCCGAGAATGCGCTCCTGGCCGGGCGTGAGGTCGTACGTGTAGTCCTCCATGAGGGATGCGCCACCCGGCAGACCCGCGCCCATCACGTTGGCGACGCGCACGAGTACCGCCGTCTTCCAGTCGCCCTCTGCGCCGAAGCCGTAGCCCTCAGCCATGAGACGCTGCACCGCCAGTCCCGGCAGCTGCTTGAGGGCGCCGAGATCCTCGAAGTTCGTGGTGAAGGCGCCGAACCCGCCCTCCTCGAGGAACGAGCGCAGTCCCAGCTCGATTGCTGCACCGTCGCGCAGCGACTGGTGCCGGTCGCCACCGCGTCGCAGCTCAGGCACGACCTCGTACAGGTCTTCGTACTCGGCCACGAGCGCGTCGACGTCGGCCTCGGATGCCTCGCTCACGGCATCCGCGAGCTCATTCACGCCCCAGGTGTTCACCTGCACGCCGAAGACGTGCTCCGCCTCCGTCTTGTCGCCCTCGGTGACGGCGACGAAGCGCATGTTGTCGCCGAAACGCGCGAGCTTGAGGGAGCGGGATGCCGCGTAGCCGGCGGCAGCGCGCGTCCAGGTGCCGATGCGGCCGCTCACCGCGGGGTCGCTGACGTGGCCGACCACCGTGGTGCGGGCGACACCCAGCCTCGACTGGATGTAGCCGAACTCACGGTCACCGTGCGCCGCCTGGTTGAGGTTCATGAAGTCGAAGTCGATCTC
>JBQCJL010000191.1:0-2705 GCA_051952795.1 Marmoricola sp. | reverse complement strand
GAACTGCCGACCCGACGCACCTGGCCCGCCGGGATTCACTACGAGCGCACCGACCTTGTCCTTGGGGTCAGTGGCAGCAACCTTGAGCACGGCCAGGCGGATCTTCTGGCCATTGGGGTGCGCGTAGTCGAGCGGGACGCTCAGCCAGGCGCAGGCGAAGGCACCGCACTTGAACCAGGCGAGGTGCTGGCCGTAGTAGGAGGCGAGCGCCGAGGGCGTCTTCGGCATCGGACCCCGGGGCTGGGGCACGACCGCGTTCTGGCAGCCGGCCATCATCAGGACCGCCGCGAGGATTGCGGCCAGGCGCCTACTCAACGAGCTGTAGGCCGATCATCAGCGACTCGAGCACCAGCAGCACCGGCACGTTGAACTCGAGCATCTGCTCGCGCGCGGCGAAGATCGCGTCGATACGGCGGACATTCGTCTCGGCGGGTTGGGCGGCGAGCACGGTGAGGTCGTCGCGCAGCTCGGTGTTCACGATCGCCGACCCGGTCCGCAGCTGCAGCGCCAGCGCATCGCGGTAGACCGAGACGAGATCCATCAGGCTGCGGTCGGTGACGTCGAGCAGGCGGCGCTTGGCGCGGGTCTTCTGCGACTTCTCCATGTCCCGGAGCGCCGGCGCGTACTCCTTGGGGCGGCGGCCGCGCTCGACAACGCCGTACGCACGGTCCAGGTCGGCGCGCTCGCGCTCGTCGAGGACCGCGCTCTGAGCCTCCGCCTCGCGCTTGGCGACGTCGTTGAGCTCGTTGGCCGCATTCATGCAGGCACCCAGGCTCTTGAGGCGGCCCGGGATCGCGACGACCTCGTTGCGCCGGGCGCGGGAGTCGGCGTCACGCGCCAGCCCGCGGGCTCGGCCGATGTGGCCCTGGCTCACCCGCGCCGCGTAGTCCGCGACCGCCGGGTCCGCGCCGTCCTTGATGAGGAAGTCGACGACGTCGGGCACCGACGGCGTGCTCAGCACCATGAGACGGGTGCGCGAGCGGATGGTGGGCAGCACATCCTCGACGGTCGGTGCACAGAGCAGCCAGACCGTGCGGGGGTTCGGCTCCTCGATCGCCTTGAGCAGCGCGTTGGCGGCCTGATCGGTGAGCCGGTCGGCATCCTCGATCACCATGATCTGCCAGCGCCGACCGGCTGGTGCGAGCGCCGAGCGGCGGACCAGCTCGCGCACCTCGTCGACGCCGATGGAGAGCTTCTCGGTGCGCGTCAGCACGATGTCGGGGTGGGCGCCGATGGCCGCCTGATGGCAGGAGTGGCAGTCGCCGCACCCGCCGAACTCGCACTGGAGGGCGGTGGCGAAGGCGATCGCGGCGTTGGAGCGGCCGCTGCCGGGCGGGCCGCAGAACAGCCAGGCGTGGGTCATGTCCCCCGCGACGGCCTGCTTCAACTGGGCGATGGCGGGGGCCTGGCCGATGAGGTCGTCCCAGACGGTCACAGCAAGGCCTCGACCCGCGCACGGATGATCTCGGCCAGTTCCTGCCGGTCGCCGCGGCCGTCGAGCACCAGGTAGTGCTCGGGGTCCTGCTCGGCCAGCCTGAGGAAGCTCTCGCGCACGCGGGTGTGGAACTCGGGGCCCTCCGCCTCGATGCGATCGCGCTCGGCGAACCGGCCTAGGCCATCGCTGGGAGCGACATCCAGGAGCACGGTCAGGTTGGGGCGCAGGTCGTTGGTGGACCAGCGCACGATCCATTCGAGGTCGTCGGGCTCGAGGTGTCGGCCGGCGCCCTGGTAGGCCAGCGTCGAGTCGACGTAGCGGTCGGTGATAACTACGGCTCCCCGCGCGAGGGCGGGCAGGATCACGGCGCGCAGGTGCTCGGACTTATCGGCGGCGTAGAGCAGGGCCTCGGCGCGGTGGTCGAGGGTTCCGGTCTCTGGGTCAAGCAGGATCTCGCGGATCCGCTGGCCGGTGGGCGTGCCGCCGGGCTCGCGGGTGAGGACGACCTCGTGCTCGCTCAGGGCGTCTGCCAGCAGCTGGGCCTGCGTCGACTTCCCCGCTCCCTCGCCGCCCTCGAAGCCGACGAAGAGGCCGGTGGAGGCGTAGGTACCGGAGAACACGAGATGAGCCTACGAGGTGCCACCGACCCCGCCGAACTTGCACTTATTTCATTCCAACCTCCACAAGAAGTGCAAGGTCTAATGAAATAAGTGCAAGTTCGGCGATCAGGGCTTCTTGGCCGCGGCCTTCTTGGTCGTCTTCTTGGCGGTCTTCTTGGCCGCAGACTTCTTCGCCGTCTTCTTCGCGGCCTTCTTAGCCGGGCCCTTGGCTCGACGCTCGGCCAGGAGCTCAGCGGCGCGCTCGAGGGTGATCTCCTCGACGGTGTCGTCCTTGCGCAGGGTGGCGTTGTACTCGCCGTCGGTCACGTAGTCGCCGAACCTGCCCGACCGCACCGTCACCGGCTGACCCGAGACCGGGTCGTTGCCGAGTTCCTTCAGCGGAGCCGCAGCCGCTGCGCGTCCGCGCGTCTTCGGCTGCGCGTAGATCGCGAGCGCCTCGTCGAGCGTGATCGAGAAGATCTGCTCCTCACTCGACAGCGACCGGGAGTCCGTGCCCTTCTTCAGGTACGGGCCGTAGCGACCGTTCTGCGCGGTGATCTCCACACCCTCGGCGTCCGTGCCCACCACCCGCGGCAGCGACATCAGCTCGAGCGCCTGCTCCAGCGTGATGGTCTCCAGCGACATCGACTTGAACAGCGAGCCGGTGCGCG
>JBQCJL010000190.1:0-2915 GCA_051952795.1 Marmoricola sp. | reverse complement strand
AGACCTCACTGAAGCTCGGGTTCAGCGGGTTCGCCGGGTGCGCCACCGACTCGCTCGGGGGATTGCCCTGGCGGCCGTACAGCGGATTCGCGATCGGTGACTCGGCTGGCTCGTAGTGCGCGGGCATCGGGCCGTCCGCCAGCCCGGTCGGCGCGAACAGCCAGGCCTTGCCGTCTGTCTGCATGATGAACGGGTCGCGGCCTCCGATCGCGTCGGGACCCTTGGCATTCTCGGGCGGCACGTAGTCGGGGGCGCGGTCCGGGATGAAGTCCGGCACGTCCAGGCCGGTCCACTTCCCCTCGTCGGCATCCCACCAGATGTACTTCTTGCGGTCGCTCCACGGCTTGCCGTCGGGGTCGGCCGAGGCCCGGTTGTAGATGATCCGACGATTGGCGGGCCAGGCCCAACCCCATTCGGGCGCCACGTAGCTCTGCTCCCAATGCGGCTTGCGCCGCGCGGCCTGGTTGGTTTCGTCGGCGTACACCCCGCAGTAGATCCAGCACCCGCACGTCGTCGAGCCGTCGTCCTTGAGCTGCGTGTAGGCCGACAAGGCGCCATCGGCATTCCAGCCGTTGATCTCGCGCAGCACCGCCTCGCCGTCGGGATCGTTCGAGTCGCCGTGCGTCGGGTAGTCCCAGGTGAGGTCCAGCAGCGGGCGATCCATCTCGTCGGTGGAGCCGGCCAGCTTCTCCCGGATCCGCTTGCCGAGGTCGTAGTAGAACTCCAGGTCGCTGCGACAGTCGCCCGGCGGGTCGACGGCCTTGGTCCGCCATTGCAATAGTCGCTGGGTGTTGGTGAACGAGCCGGCCTTCTCGACATGGGAGGCCGCGGGAAGGAAGAAGACCTCGGTGCCGATCTGGTCGGTGACGAGCTCGTCGGTGGCGATCTCGGGGCCGTCCTTCCAGAAGGTGGCCGACTCGATCATCGCCATGTCCCGCACCACCAGCCAGTCGAGGTTGGCCATGCCGAGGCGCTGCATCTTCCCGTTGGCGGAGCCCACGGCCGGGTTCTCGCCGACCAGGAAGTAGCCCTTCACCCGGCCCTCGATCTGGCCGACCACGGTGTCGTAGGTGCCGTGGTGGCCGGTGAGGCGAGGCAGGTAGTCGAAGCAGAAGTCGTTCTCCGCCGTGGCTGCGTCTCCCCAGTAGGCCTTGAGCAGGCTCACCGTGTAGGAGCGCATGTTGCCCCAGAAGCCCGTCTTGCCGGCGTCGGCGGCCACGTAGCTGTCCAGGTCGAGGTGCTCCTGGGCGTGCGGCATCGGGAGGTAGCCCGGGAGGATGTTGAACAGCGTCGGGATGTCCGTCGATCCCTGGATGGACGCGTGCCCCCGCAGCGCCATGATCCCGCCGCCGGGGCGCCCCATGTTGCCCAGGAGCTGCTGCAGGATGGACGCGGCCCTGATCTTCTGCACGCCATAGCTGTGCTGGGTCCAGCCGACGGCGTAGCAGAACGCGGTCGTGCGGTCGCGGCCACTGTTGCTGGTCAATGCCTCGGCGACTTGGCGGAACTGCTCCGGGCTGATGCCGCAGACACGCTCGACCATCTCCGGGGTGTAGCGGGCGAAGTGGCGCTTGAGGATCTGGTAGACGCAGCGCGGATGCTGCAGCGTCTCGTCGCGCTCGGGCTTGGCGCCCACGGAGGGGCCACCGGAACCGGCCGCCTCCGAGCGAGCCGCCTGGTGCCGGTCGCCTTCGGTCGCCTTGTCCGTCGGTCCACCTGGCAACTCCGGATCGCGTTGGCCTGCCGCCGCGGCCTGCGGAGCGCTCTCGTACTGCCAGGTCCTCGGGTCGTACTGGCGCTTCTCCGCATCCCAGCCCGAGAACAAGCCGTCGAGGTCTTCGGTGTCGAGGAACTCCTCCCCGATGATCGCGGCCGCGTTGGTGTAGTGGACGACGTACTCGCGGAAGTCCAGCTCGTGGGTGAGCACATAGTTGATCAGTGCGCCCAGGAAGGCGATGTCGGAGCCCGAGCGGATCGGCACGTGCAAGTCCGCCACCGCCGAGGTCCGGGTGAAGCGCGGGTCGACGTGGATGATCGTCGCGCCCCGACGCTTGGCCTCCATCACCCACTGGAACCCGACCGGGTGGCACTCGGCCATGTTCGAGCCCTCGATGAGGATGCAGTCAGCGTTCTGCAGGTCCTGCTGGAAGGAGGTAGCCCCTCCGCGGCCGAACGAGGTCCCCAGACCGGGAACCGTGGAGGAGTGTCAAATACGCGCCTGGTTCTCGATCTGGATCGCGCCCATCGCCGTATAGAGCTTCTTCATGAGGTAGTTCTCCTCGTTGTCGAGGGTCGCTCCTCCGAGGCTGGCGATGCCCATGGTGCGGCGAGTCCGGCGGCCTTCCTCGTCCTCCCACTCCCAGAACTCCTTGCGCGTCTTGATGACGCGGTCCGCGATCATGTCCATCGCGGTGTCGAGGTCGAGGTCCTCCCAGTCCGTGGCGAACGGACGCCGGTAGCGGACCTTGGTCACCCGAGTCGGCGAGGTGACCAGCTGCTTGCTGGCGCTTCCCTTGGGGCACAGTCGCCCGCGGGAGATCGGGCTGGCCGGATCGCCCTCGATCTGGGTGACGGCGCCGTCCTTGACGAAGACCTTCTGCCCACACCCCACCGCGCAGAAGGGACAGACGGAGTCGATCACCCGGTCGGCGGCGGTGGTGCGGGGGCTGAGGTGTTCGCTGCGTGACGACATGGCGGCTTTGCCGCGACCGAGGCGGTCGGGTCCACGCAACTGGCGCAGCACGGGCCACTCCAAGGGCGTCAGCGCCACAGCGTCTCCTCTTCAGGACCGGGCCGTCATCCGTAGACGACGGCATGCTCGCTTCTCGCCAGCATTGAGGAAATTCCCTGCGTTGACCAGAACATGCGCCCGACGACCCAGAAATTTCTGCGGCACCGGGTCGCTACGCTGACCG
>JBQCJL010000189.1:0-12974 GCA_051952795.1 Marmoricola sp. | reverse complement strand
GGTGAGCACCAGCACCAGGATGACCAGACCCTCGAGCACCACGAGGCCCATGGCATCGGCCCAGGTCATCTTGCTCGCCACCGAGAACGCCAGGAAGGCATTGAGGCCCAGGCCGGTCGCGATCGCCAGCGGATAGTTGGCGATCAGTCCCATCAGGATCGACATCACGCCCGCCACCAGCGCGGTCCCCGCGGCGATCGTGGCGAAGTTGTTGGAGCCCCCGAGCAGATGCCCCGAATGATCCTTGACGCCGCTGAGGATGATCGGGTTCAACACGATGATGTAGGCCATCGTGAAGAAGGTGACCACGCCCCCGCGGATCTCACGTCCTACGGTCGAGCCCCGCTCGCTGATCTTGAAGAAGGAGTCCACGGGGCACATCTCTATCGCACCCGGCGCAGCCAGGGCTAGCCCGGATCCGGAACAGGTTCTCGTTCCTCGAGGGACTACCTTGGTGGCGTGCCGTCCGCAGTTCGAGGAGCAGCCCAGCACCAGAGCGCCGTGAATGCGCTGATCGCGTCGTACCACCGCATCCCGGACGGTCGCTCTGTCCGGCTGGCCAAGAAGACCTCCAACCTGTTCCGTCCGCGCGCTGCGACGGACGCTCCGGGCCTGGACGTGACCGGCCTCGACGGGGTCATCTCGATCGATCCCGACAACGCCACCGCCGACGTCCAGGGCATGTGCACCTACGAGGACCTGGTGGAGGTGACGCTCGCCTACGGCCTGATGCCGACCGTGGTCCCCCAGCTCCGCACCATCACGCTCGGCGGCGCGGTCTCCGGCCTCGGCGTCGCGGCGACCAGCTTCCGCAACGGGCTCCCGCACGAGGCCGTGCTGGAGATGGACGTGTTCACGGGTGCCGGCGAGGTCGTCACGTGCTCGCGCGCCGGCGAGCACAGCGATCTGTTCTGGACCTTCCCCAACTCCTACGGCTCACTGGGCTACGCCACTCGCCTGCGGATCCGGCTCGAGAAGGTGCCGCCGTTCGTGTCGTTGCGCCACGTGCGCTTCGACGACCCGGACGTGCTGGCCAGCGCGATCGCTCAGATCTGCGCGGAGGGCCAGTGGGACGGGATCCGCGTCGACGGCCTCGACGGCGTGGCCTTCGAGCCGGGCGAGTACTACCTGACACTGGCCGAGTTCACCGACGCACCCGGGCCCACCAGCGATTACACCGGCCAGAACATCTACTACCGGTCCCTCCAGCAGCGGTCCACCGATCGGCTCACCATCCTCGACTACCTCTGGCGCTGGGACACCGACTGGTTCTGGTGCTCGGGCGCGTTCGGGGTGCAGAACCCGACCATCCGGCGGCTCTGGCCCAAGCGCTGGAAGCGCTCGGACGTCTATCACAAGCTGGTCGGACTGGATCTGAGGTTCGGCATCGCCGACCGGATCGACACCCGCAAGGGCAATCCCCTCGGTGAGCGGGTCGTGC
Source organism: Marmoricola sp. (assembly GCA_051952795.1). Lineage (GTDB taxonomy): Bacteria > Actinomycetota > Actinomycetes > Propionibacteriales > Nocardioidaceae > Marmoricola. Next base: position 11,533 of record JBQCJL010000189.1, on the reverse strand, counting down.
AGGACATCGAGGTCCCGGTCCAGCGGCTCCCCGAGTTCCTCACCTGGTTCGACGCCGAGGTGGGGATGCGGCCGGTGTGGCTCTGCCCGCTCATCGCCAGAGAGGCCTGGTCCACCTATCCCCTCCGCGTCGGCGCGCCCTACGTCAACGTCGGCTTCTGGGGCATGGTCGCGGTCGGTCCCGACCGCGTGAACGCGCCGGTCAATCGGGCCATCGAGGCCAAGGTCAGCGACCTCGACGGCCACAAGTCCCTCTACTCCGAGGCGTTCTACAGCCCCGAGGAGTTCGACTCCCTCTACAACGGGACGAACCTCGCGCAGGTCAAGAAGATCTACGACCCGCAAGGACGTCTCACCTCCCTCTACGACAAGGCGGTAAGAAGACGATGACCCTGCTCCCTCCGACCATGTCGATCGCCGAGGCGTTCAGCTCGCTGCTCATCGGCGACCTGCCGTTCCGCTTCACCGCCTATGACGGGAGCAGCGCGGGACCCGAGGACGCCACCTACGGCCTCAACCTCCTCAACGAGCGCGGCCTGTCCTACCTGGTGACCGCGCCCGGCGACCTCGGCCTGGCACGCGCGTACACGACCGGAGATCTCGAACTCGTCGGCGCCCACCCGGGTGACCCGTTCGACGCCCTCATGACGGTCAAGGGCAGCAGCACCGGCCTCAAGTTCCGGCGACCGTCGCCCGCTGAGCTGGTGACCCTGCTGCGCTCGGTCGGCATCAGCAACCTGAAGCCGCCGCCGATCCCCCAGCAGGAGCATGCGCCCAAGTGGCGTCGCCTGATGGAGGGCATGCTGCACTCCCCGGAGCGGGACGCCGAGGCGATCCACCATCACTACGACGTCTCCAACCGGTTCTACGAGCTCGTGCTCGGTCCCTCGATGACCTACACCTGCGCCGTTTTCCCGCACGAGGACGCCACCCTCGAGGAGGCGCAGTTCGAGAAGTACGACCTCATCGCGCGCAAGCTGGCGCTGAAGCCGGGCGATCGTCTGCTCGACGTGGGCTGCGGCTGGGGCGGGATGGTCCGCCATGCGGCCGAGCACTACGGCGTGAAGGCCCTGGGCGTCACGCTCTCCCGGGAGCAGGCCGAGTGGGCGCAGGAGGCGATCAAGCGGCAGGGCCTCGACGACCTCGCCGAGGCCCGCTTCATGGACTACCGCGACGTCACCGAGACCGACTTCGATGCGGTCAGCTCGATCGGCCTCACCGAGCACATCGGCGTGGCCAACTACCCGGCCTACTTCGCGTTCCTCCGCGACAAGCTGCGTCCCCAGGGCCGCCTGCTCAACCACTGCATCACCCGCTCGCACAACCGCAAGGAGGGCACCGGCGCGTTCATCGACCGCTACGTGTTCCCCGACGGGGAGCTGACCGGGTCGGGCCACATCATCAAGGTCGCCCAGGACGCCGGGCTCGAGGTGCAGCACGAGGAGAACTTCCGCATGCACTACGCGCGCACCCTCGCCGGTTGGAACCGCAACCTGCGGGAGAACTGGGACGAGTGCGTGGCGGAGGTCGGTGAGGCGACCGCCCGTGTCTGGGGCCTCTACATCGCCGGGTCACGCATGGGCTTCGTCACCAACGAGATCCAGCTGCATCACGTGCTGGCGTCCCGCAACGACGAGAACGACGTCTCAGGCTTTCCGCTCCGCGGATGGTGACGGACCCCGCTCCGCGGAGGGTGAGCTGGGCCGGTTGGCCGCCATCACCGACAGCAGCTCGTAGCCCACATGGGCCGCGGCGATGCCGGTGATCTCGGCATGGTCGTAGGCCGGCGCGACCTCGACGATGTCAGCGCCGACCACGTTCAGGCCGCTGAGTCCACGTAACGTCGCGAGCAACTCCCGGCTCGTGAGGCCGCCTGCCTCGGGGGTGCCGGTCCCCGGCGCGTGCGCCGGATCCAGCACGTCGATGTCCACGGACACGTAGACCGGCGCGTCGCCCAAGCGCTCCCGCATCCGGTCGATCGCCGCGGCGAGGCCGCGGGTCTGGTAGTCGTCCGAGCGGAAGATCGCGAACCCCAGGCGGACGTCGTCGTCGATGTCGATCTTGGAGTAGAGCGGGCCGCGGATACCCATGTGGAGACAGTGGTCGGTGTCCAGCAAGCCCTCCTCACTGGCCCGCCGGAAGGGCGTGCCATGGGTGTAGGGCGCGCCGAAGTAGGTGTCCCAGGTGTCGAGGTGGGCGTCGAAGTGCAGCACGGCGATGCGGCCGTGATCCTTGGCGAGCGAGCGCAGCAGCGGCAGCGCGATCGTGTGGTCGCCACCGATGGTCAAAAGTTGCGAGCCGTGCGCGCGTAGGGCGTCGGAGGCATGCTCGATGGTGGTGATCGCCTCGGTGAGATCGAAGGGATTCACCGCCACGTCGCCGGCATCGACCACCTGCTGCGCGTTGAAGGGGTGCACGTCCTGCGCGGGGTTGTAGGGACGCAACAGCTTCGAGCTCGCGCGGATGTGCTCGGGTCCGAAGCGCGCTCCTGGGCGATAGCTCACGCCGGAGTCGAACGGGACACCGACGATCTTGACGTCGGCGCGCGACACCTCGTCGATGCGCGGTAGCCGCGCGAAGGTGCCCGGGCCGTTGTAGCGGGGAACCGCCGAGGCGTCGACCGGACCGATCACGGGTTCGTCTGCGTCGCGAGGCATGGTTTCTTCATACCCCATCGGGGGTTGATGATGGGCGGTATGCGCGTCGCTGTCTACCAGGGTCCTGAGAAGTCCAGCTCGGTCGAGGACAACCTGACCGCCATCGAGCGCATGATCGCCGATGCGGCCGCCCAGGGCGCGGATCTGGTGGTCACGCCCGAGATGTCGACGACGGGCTACAACGTCACCGACGGCTACGCCAGCACCGCCGAGGATGCCCAGGGACCGATCAACCAGCGGCTGGCCGAGGCGGCTCGCCATCATGGCGTCGCCGTGATCTACGGCTATCCCGAGCGCGCCGACGGCGTGCTGTACAACACCGCGACCGCTCGCGACGCCGAGGGTCGGGAGCTGGCCCGCTACCGCAAGACGCACCTCTTCGGCAGCTTCGAGTCCCGACACTTCACCCCGGCCGACGACCTCGTGCTGCAGTTCGATCTGGACGGCCTGCGGTGCGGGATCGTGATCTGCTACGACGTCGAGTTCCCCGAGGTGGTCCGCGCGCACGCACTGGCCGGGACCCAGCTCCTGATCGTGCCCACCGCGCTGATGGAGCCCTACGCGTTCGTCGCCGACCGGCTGGTGCCCGTCCGGGCGTGGGAGAACGAGATGTGTGTCGTCTACGCGAATCGCTGTGGCGTCGAGGGCAAGCTGACCTACGTGGGCAGGAGCTGCGTCGTCGCCTCGGACGGCGCGGACCTGGCGCGAGCCGGTACCGGCGAGGAGCTGCTGCTGGCCGACGTCACCGCGGAGACGGTCGCGACGGGTCAGGCGTTCAACACCTACCTACGCGACCGACGACCGGATTTGTACAACACCTAGGCTGGCCTCATGTCGGCGCAGGTGTACGAGGTGAGCCCGGGAGTGCTGCGGCTGACCTGGACCGCCGAGCTGCAGCAGTCGGGCATCGGAGCGACGTCCGAGGCCACCCAGGCCGCCGTCGCCGCTGCCTTCGCGGCAGGGGCCTATCGCATCGAGGCGCTGCTGGATCCCGACGACCAGGTCGCGCATCGCATCGCCATCATGACCGGGCTCATGCGTGAGGGCATCGCCCGGGGCATCGCCGACGGTACCGACCGCGCGCTCTACGCACGGCTCAGCACCGACCCGCCGATCGCCGGCCCGGGTGGATTCCGGATGCTGCTCAACTCGTTCCTCCCCCGCAAGCGCGCGATCGGTCAGATGCTCATCCGCGATCAGGACGCCCGGCTGCTCCTCTGCGAGCTGACCTACAAGCAGGACTTCGACCTCCCCGGGGGCGTGGTGGAGGTGGGCGAATCGCCCCGGGAGGCGACGGCCCGTGAGATCACCGAGGAACTCGGGCTGGAGATCCCGGCCGGCGACCTCATCATCACCGACTGGCTGCCCCCGTGGGGCGGCTGGGACGACGCGGTCTGCCTGGTCTTCGACGGCGGAGTCCACGACGCCGCGATCGCCGACCAGATCGTGAAGCAGGCGCGCGAGATCAAGGCCGCGCGCTTCCTCACCCTCGAGGAGGCCGAGCCGCTCTGCGCGGACTTCACCTTCCGACGCATCCAAGCTGCGCTCACCCGTCTCGAGGGTGGCGGATCGGCCTATACCGAGAGCGGTCTCGCTACCTTGATCCCATGACCATCCTCGCGTTGGATGCAGGAACCACCGGTGTCACCGCGCTCGTCGTGACCGCGGAGGGCGCGATCGCCGCCAGGGGCTACCAGGAGTTCGCGCAGCACTTCCCCAAGCCGGGCTGGGTGGAGCACGCACCCGAGGAGATCTGGCAGGCGACCTTGGAGGCGACCCGGGCCTGCCTGAAGTCGTGGAGCGGAAGCGTCGACGACCTCCGGGGCATCGGCATCACCAATCAGCGCGAGACGATCGTGCTGTGGGATCGCGAGACCCTCGGCTCGCCGCGGCGCGCGATCGTCTGGCAGGACCGGCGCACGGCCGACATCTGCCTACGGCTCAAGGAGGCCGGGCACGAGGAGCGGGTCAGCGAGCTCACCGGTCTGCGTCTCGATCCGTACTTCTCGGGCACCAAGCTCACCTGGCTCAAGGAGCAGGAGCCGCACACCTGGGCGCTCGTCGAGAGCGGGCGCTACGCCGTCGGCACCGTCGACTCCTACCTGATCGCCCGGATGACCCGCGGCGTGTGGCACATCACGGACGTCTCGAACGCCTCCCGGACCCTCCTCTTCGATCTGAAGGCGGGCGACTGGTCCGAGGAGCTGTGCGGGCTCTTCGGGGTACCGCGGGATGCGCTGCCCGACGTCGTCCCGAACTGGGGCGAGCTGGCCGTGAGCGATCCGCGCGCCTTCCTCGACCTCCGTCTGCCCGTGGCGGGCATCGCCGGAGATCAGCAGGCGGCCCTCTTCGGGCAGACCTGCTTCGAGGTGGGCTCCTCCAAGTGCACCTACGGCACCGGGTCGTTCATCCTCACCAACACCGGATCGGTGGTCCAGAAGTCGGACGCGGGCCTCCTGTCGACAGCCGCCTGGCGCGACCCGTCCGGGGCCATGACCTATGCGCTCGAGGGCGCCATCTTCGTCACCGGCGCGGCGGTGCAGTGGCTGCGGGACGGACTCCAGATCGTCGGGTCGGCGGCGGAGACGGCCGCTATCGCGGCCACCGTCGACTCCACCGAGGGCGTCGTCTTCGTTCCCGCACTGACCGGCCTCGGCGCACCGCACTGGGACCCCCAGGCCCGCGGAACCATCATCGGGCTCACCCGCGGCACGACCCGCGCGCACCTCGTGCGAGCGACGCTGGAGGCGATCACCTACGAGGTGCGCGACGTGATCGACACCTTCCCCGAATCCTCGCCCTCGCTCGCCGTCGACGGGGGTGCTGCGGCGAACGATCTGCTCTGCCAGTTCCAGGCGGACCTCCTCGGTGTGCCGGTCGAGCGACCCAGGATCGTCGAGACCACCGCGCTCGGTGCGGCGTTCATGGCCGGACTGGGCACCGGGGTGTGGGGCTCGACCGACGAGCTCAAGGAGACCTGGCAACTGGACCGCCGGTTCGAGCCGCACCCCGACGGGTCGATCGAGGAGGGGTACCGACGATGGCAGCGCGCCGTGGAGCGCAGTAAGGGATGGGCAGAGGAATGAGCGGGTTCCGCGAGGCCGTCGAGGCCGGTTTCGATCACGAGGCCATCTGGGCGCTGCTCGCTGACGACGTGGTCTTCACCAGTCCCGTCGCCTTCAAGCCGTATCCGGGCAAGGCCATCACCGCGGCCATCCTGCGCGCGGTCTCCCAGGTGTTCAGCGACTTCCGCTACGTGCGGGAGTACGGCGCGGCACCCGACCACGCCTTGATGTTCGAGGCCAAGGTCGGCGAGGTCAGCATCACCGGCTGCGACTTCCTGCACTACGACGACGCCGGCCTCATCGACGAGTTCATGGTGATGGTGCGGCCGCTGTCCGCCGCCAAGGCTCTGGCCGAGGCGATGGCCGCCCGGTTCCCCGACATCCAGGCCGAGGCGATCGCGCTCAGCGAGCCCTCTGCTTAGCGACGAAGGCCGCCGCCGCCTTCTGGATGTAGCCCGGCGCGAGCCGGTTGAGCCGCCAGGCCAGCCGCGCCTGGATCGGCTCGATGACGAGGTAGTCGTTCCGCTCGATCGCCCGCAGCACCTTCGCGGCCAGCAGGTCGGGGTCGACCGGGCGCTTGACGCCCTGACCCTTGAGGTAGTAGTCGCGTCCCTTCACCGACCCGAACTCGCCCTTGTCGAGGATGGGGGTGTCCACGGCGGCCGGGCACACCGCGGTGACACCGATCCCGTGCTGCGCGGCCTCGGACCGGAGAGCCAACGACAGTCCCACGACGGCGTGCTTGGTCATCACGTAGGACGTGAGCAGACCACCCGCCATCAGGCCCCCCATCGAGGCGGTGTTGACGATCGCCCCACTGCGCTGGGCGATCATCTGCGGATAGGCGGCCGCGACCCCGTGGACCACACCGCGGATGTTGACGTCGATGATCGCGTTCCACTGCGCGAGCGTGAGCCTCTCGGTCTCCCCGAGCAGCGTGATGCCCGCGTTGTTGAACATCAGGTCCAGGCGGCCATGGTCGGCGACCACGCCCTCGACCAGGGCCTGGACGGCGTCGGCGTCGGTGACATCGAGGTGGACGCCACGCGCCGAGCCAGGGCCGAGCAGTGCTGCGGCGACCTTCTCCGCGCCCTCGCCGTCGAGGTCGGCCAGCACCACGTGCGCGCCCTGCGCGACCAGGGCCTTACCCAGGGCGGCGCCGATGCCCGAGGCGCCACCGGTGACGATCGCGCTCTTGTCCCGGTAGCTCATGAGAAGGCCGCCGTGACGTGCTTGTGCAGGTCCGGGTAGCGCTTGAGGTGGGCGCCGCCGTTGATGTCGAGGTTCTCGCCGGTGATCCACGCGGCCTCGTCGGAGAGCAGGAAGCGCACCGCGGCGGCGACCTCCTCCGGCTCGCCGCTGCGGCCCAGCGGTGTGTTCTCCAGGTAGTCCTCGCGGACGCCGGGGATGGCCATCGCGGGTTCGGTCAGGGGCGTCACGACCAGGCCGGGAGCGACGGCGTTGACGCGGACGCCGCGGGCCCCGAGCTCGAGTGCGGCCACCTCGGTGAGCATGACGAGACCGGCCTTCGCCGAGCAGTACGCGACCAGCCCGGCACCCGGCTGGCGGGCGTTGAGCGACGACAACGTGACCAGCGACCCACCGTCCGCCACCCGCTGACCCGCGTGCTTGAGGACCAGGAAGGCACCGGTGAGGCAGACATCCACCACCCGCCGGAACTCCGCAGCGTCGTGCTCGACCACCTGCCCGAAGGTGCTGACGCCCGCACAGTTCACGACACCGGTGAAGGGTCCGGCGTCGGCGAACAATCGCTCTACGCTGGCCTCGTCCGTCACGTCCACCTCGCGACAACCATGAGCGGCGGCCACGTCCGCGCGGACGACAACATGCCCGGCCTCCTCGAGCACGTCCGCGGTGACTGCTCCGATGCCGGAGGCCGCGCCGATGACGACCGTGACCTTCCCTTGCTCCACGCCCCCTCCTGACGCATGTCTGTGATAATTGACACGCGTCAAGTTACCTCCTAGCGTGGCGCGTGTCACCCCCTGGAAGGACATCGCATGTCACGGAGAACGGCCATCATCGGCGCCGGCATCAGCGGCCTCACCGCAGGCAAGATGCTCGATGACTACGGCGTCCCGTACACGATCTTCGAGACCTCCGACCGCGTCGGCGGGAACTGGGCGTTCGGAAACCCGAACGGGCACAGCAGCGCGTATGTGTCGCTGCACATCGACACGTCCAAGCACCAGCTGTCCTTCAAGGACTTCCCGATGCCGGACCACTACCCCGACTTCCCGCACCACACCCTGATCAAGCAGTACCTCGACGACTACGCGGACACCTTCGGCATCCGCGACCACATCCAGTTCCAGAACGGCGTGGTGCACGCCGAGCGCAAGCCGGAGGGCGGGTGGTTCCTCGAGCTCCAGGACGGCACCGTGCAGGAGTTCGACTTCCTCGTCGTCGCCAACGGCCACCACTGGGATCCGCGGATGGCCGACTTCCCCGGCGAGTTCAGCGGCGAGTCGATCCACTCCCACCACTACATCGACCCGTGGAACCCCCTGCACCTGATGGACAAGCGGATCCTCGTCGTCGGGCTGGGCAACAGCGCCGCCGACATCACCGTCGAGCTGTCCCAGCGGGTGATGCGCAACCAGGTGACGCTGTCGACGCGCAGCAGCGCCTGGATCGTGCCCAAGCTGATGTTCGGCAAGCCGGCCGACATGAACTACCGCACGAATCCGCACGTCCCCCTGGGCTGGCAGCGCAAGATCGCGCAGTGGGGTCAGAAGCTGACCGGCTCCGACCCGACCCTGTACGGGCTCCCGACGCCCAACCACCGGTTCTTCGAGGCACATCCCACGCAGTCGGGCGAGCTGCCACTGCGGCTGACCTCCGGAGACGTCACCGCCAAGGGCAACGTGTCCCATCTGGACGGCGAGACCGTGCACTTCGAGGACGGCACCTCGGCCGACTTCGATGTGATCATCTACGCCACCGGGTACAACCTCAGCTTCCCGTTCTTCGACCCTGACTTCATCAGCGCTCCCGGTAACCGGATCGACCTGTACAAGCGCATCCTCAAGCCCGGCATCGACGACCTCGCCTTCGCCGGCTTCGCCCAGGCGGTGCCCACCCTGTTCCCCTTCGTCGAATGTCAGGCCCGGATGATCGCGGCCTACGTCATCGGCGAGTACGCGCCGCCCTCCGGCGACGAGATGATGGCCACCATCCACGCCGACGACAAGCTGTACATGGGCCACATGCTCGACCGGCCTCGCCACACCCACCAGCTGGACTACTTCGTCTACGAGCACGACATGCGCACCCGCGAGCTTCCCGCCGGCCGGCGACGCGCTCGTGCTCAGGCGGTGCGATGAGTCGGTTGGACCGGCGGGGTCCCAATCGGGGCGACGAGCGGCGCGCCGCCATCCTCGCCGCGCTCGACGCACTCCTGAAGGACGGCGTCACGCTGGACGACATCAACGTCGCCCAGCTCTCCGAGCGCGCCGGCGTGACCCGCTCGGCGTTCTACTTCTACTTCGAGAACAAGTCGATGGCCGTCATGGCACTCCTGGAACAGATGTACGACGACGTGGCCCTGGCCACCGACCGGCTGCTCGACACGTCCACGGAGCCCACCGATCGGATCCGTGGCGTGATCGCCAGCCTCTTCGACTCGGTGGACCAGCGGCCCTACGCCTATCGCGCACTGCTGGAGGCACGGGCGGCCAGCGCGACCGTCCGCGACGACTGGGCTCGGGGGTTGGCCGGGTTCGCGGAGGAGATCGCCACCATGATCACCGAGGAGCGAGCCGCCGGCCGGGCTGTCGGCGGCGCCGACGCGGATGCCCTGGCCGCCGTCCTGCTCGACCTCAACGACCGCGCCGTCGAGCGCTACGCCGTGGGCGGCGGCCCGGATCGCGAACGACACATCGATGCGCTCACCTCCATCTGGGTGAGCACGATCTATGGCACAGGAGAAGGCCGATGACGACGAACGAGAACTTCCTCTCGGCGGGCGTGCGCTGCGCGGCGCTCCACGTGCCCGCCGCGAGCTCAGCACTCACCACCGAGGCCGGTCGCCCGGTGATCGTGCTCGCGCACGGCCTCGCCGGCACCGTCGATGCTGGCCTCGAGCCCTTCGCGCGTGCCTTCGCCCGCGCTGGTCTGGATGCCTTCGCCTTCGACTATCGCGCGTTCGGCGACAGCGAGGGCACGCCCCGGCAGCGCGTGCGGCTGGCGGATCAGGTCGCCGACCTGCATGCGGCGGTCGACGCGGCCAAGCAGCTGCCGGGCGTCGACGCGCATCGCGTCGTGCTCTGGGGTATCTCGCTGGGCGGCGGCCACGTGCTGCAGGTGGCCGCGGAGCGTTCCGACATCGCGGCCGTCATCGCGGCCGTGCCGATGGTCGACGGCCTGGCCGCCGCGCGCCACGCGCTGTCGAGCCACCGGCCGACGGAGTTGCTGCGCGCGACCGGCCTGGGCATCCGCAGCCGCATCGCCGAGCGGGCCGGTCGCATCCCGGCGATGATGCCCGTCGTGGCCCGGCCCGGCCAGCTCGGGGCACTGACCCTGGACGGCGCCTATGAGGACTACCTGGCCATCGCCGGGCCGTCCTGGCGCAACGAGATCCAGGCCGACGTGGGCCTGGAGCTGGGCTCCCGGGCGCCCCTGAAGGCCGCCGCCCACATCGGCGTCCCGGTCCTGGTCCAGATCGCGGACTTCGACCGCAGTGCGCCACCGCACGCCGCCGCCCAGGCCGCCTTCGCGGCGCAGGCGGAGGTCCGCCACTACCCCGGGGACCACTTCGATCTGTTCGAGGGCAAGCCCTGGCACGAGCCGGCGGTGGCCCATGCCGTGTCGTTCCTCGGTCGGAAGCTCGGAGTGCCGGTCAGCTGAGCTCGCGGACCAGCTCGGCCACGGCCTCACGACAGGTCGTCGCGCGAATCTCCTCGCGGGTCCCCGACAGGTCGAGCTCGATGGCGCGCGCGCCCTCGGGTCCCGCGATGCCGATGAAGACGGTGCCGACCGGCTGGTCCTCCTGCGGCTCCGGTCCGGCGACGCCCGTCGTGGACAGCGCCCAGTCGGCGCTGAGGAGGTCGCGCACGCCCGACGCCATCTGGGCCGCGCACTCCGCGGAGATCACCTGGGGTGCGGTCACGCCGAGAACGCTGCGCTTGACCGCCGTGGCATAGGAGACCACCCCGCCGAGGAAGACCGCCGACGAGCCGGGGGTCTCGGACAGGATGACCGCCAGGGAGCCGCCCGTCAGCGACTCCGCACAGCAGACGGTCTGGGAGCGCTCCTCGAGAAGCTCCTGCAGTGTCTTAGGCGTCATGGCTACGCAGCTGTCGGACGGCATCCCGGGCGAACTCGACACCGGAGGTGATGGTGAGCACCACGGCCATCGTCATGAGGGCGGCGGAGACCCACCAGACGATCATGCCGGGCGTGTGCCAGCCGTCGGGTAGGTGCTTGAACGGAGCGACGAAGCCGCCGAGCGCGAGCGCCTGGGCCATCGTCTTGGCCTTCCCCGACCAGTTGGCCGGCATGACCACCCGCTTCGCGATCGACAGGCGCGCGATGGTGACCGACCACTCCCGGACCAGGACCACGATCGTGATCCACCACCACAGCTCCCCGATCACACTGAGGCCAATGAAGGCCATGCCGGTGATCGCCTTGTCGGCGATGGGGTCGGCGATCTTGCCGAAATTGGTCACCAGGCCGTGCTTGCGGGCCAGGTCGCCGTCGATCTTGTCGGTGGCCATCGCGACGAAGAAGATCACCCAGGCCAGCAGCCGCACGGTGGCGTCGTGCCCCCCGTCGGTCAGCAGCGCCC
>JBQCJL010000188.1:0-4553 GCA_051952795.1 Marmoricola sp. | reverse complement strand
GCGCCTTCGGTGCCGCGGATCCTGGTGAGCGTCGTGGTCAGGTCGGCCACCACCCCGCTGAGGCCGAGTCGGCTCGCCAGCTCCAGTCCTTCGATCGCGGCCGCCTCTCCCTCGACGACGCGGGCGACATCTCCGGCGTCGTTGCCGTACTTGCACAAGGTGAGGGCGTGGATCGCGAGGGCACGAGCTCTCACCTCGGTTCCGGCGGGGGCGATCGCGACCGCCTCCCCGGTGATCTCGGTGACGTCGACGTCGGACTCGACATAGTTGAGGTGCGCCGCATAGGCGATCAACAGCGCCGCCCGGCCCTCGACGGGTCCGGTCCAGCGCTCGAGCAACTTGACGATGAGGCTGGCCGCTCGCCCCACCAGGCCGTTGACGGCCAGTGCGTCGGCGGTCTTGATCACGAGAGCGGCCATGTCGAGGCCGTGGCGGCCAGCCCGCTCCACGTCCATCGCAAGCTCGAGCGCGTGCTCGTAGTGCCGGACCGCGTCCTGCGGGCCGCCGACGGTCATCGCCTCATCGCCGGCCGCGATCGCGGCGGTCAGGGTCAGATCAAGGTCGCGGGCTCGCCAGGCGTGGAGGACCAGCTCGGCCGCCGGCGCCGCGACTCCGCCCTCGGTCATCGCTCGCACGTACCGACGATGCAGGTTGAGCCGCTCGCCCGGGAGCAGGTCGTCGTAGACCGCCTCGCCGAGGAGGGCATGGCGGAACGTGTAGGACGAGGACCGCGCGACCAGGACGTTGGCGTCGACCGCCTGGCGCAGCGCCTCCTCGAAGACCGCGTGGGTTTGATCGCAAGCCGCCACCAGCAGCTCATGGCTCACCTCGTGTCCGGCCACGCTGACCAGTCGCACGACCTGGCGCGACTCTTCGGAGAGATCGTCGAGGCTCACCAGGAGTACGTCGGCGAGATCTTCGGGAATCGCGCCGTCGGCGCAGTCCCAGGACGAGGCGACCAGCTCTTCGACGAAGAACGCATTGCCCTCCGCACGGCTGAGGATCCGTGCCATGACGTCGTCGCCGACACGTCCCGGCGCGAGGTCGGCCACGAGGTGGCGCACGGCCTCGTCCGGCAGCGGCCCGAGCACGAGCCGGCCTACCTTCGGCAGCCGCGACCACTGCGCCAGTTGGGGTCGCAGCGGGTGGCGTCGGCCGACGTCGTCGGCCCCATAGGAGGCGACGATCGAGATCCGGCCGGCCAACTGCCGGGCGAAGATGAAGCTCAGCAGGTCACGCGTGGACTGGTCGGCCCAGTGCAGGTCCTCCAGCACCACCAAGAGCGGCGCCTCGCGTGCTGACCTCTCGAGGAGGGCCTGGACCCCGGCGAAGAGCTCGGATCGGTCCACCGCCTCACCGGCACGGGTCGCCGATCGCTCGCTCAGATGGAGGCGATCCAGGATCGGGTGGACCTCGGCGACCTCCGCGATCACGTCGGGCTCCTCGCGGGCGAACGCCCCGACCAGATCCGTCACCGCCTGATACGGGAGGGCGCTGCCACCGAAGTCCAGACACGCTCCGGACCGCACCTTCCACCCCGCGTCGCTCGCCCGAGCGCGCAGGGCCGAGAGAAGTCGGGTCTTGCCGACACCGGCGTCACCCGCCAAGAGCACGTGACCACTGCCTGCCTCGATGCCGACGAGCCCGGCCAGCGTCGCCAGATCGGCATCCCGCCCGAACATCGTCGTGCTCGCGCGGGCCGTCATGGCACCCATCATGCGGGGTCCGCCCGCTGGAGGGGTACTGATTTCAAGCGACTAGAGCGACGAGTCGCGGTCGAGCCCTCGGCGGATGTGCGCGGCCCGAGCACGAGCCCCGACGCGGCGCCACCTGCCCTCCGAGCGCCGACGCATCTCCTCTTCAAGAACCATCTGCCACACCATGTCCATGACCTGCTCCTCAGCTCACAACAACCTCGATGGCTCAAGACTGGTTGTCTGAGGTAGGGCCCTACATCGAGCAGATGCCCTATTTCCGGTGCGGGGTCTCGGCAGGTACCTCAGGTGGTCGGCGTGGGGTCCGGCTCGTCCAGGAACGCGGCGATCGTGGCCTGAACCCGAGGACTGGTCGTGACGGACAGGTGACCCAGCCGCGGTTCGACGTGCAAGCGGCTCCCGGGGATGAGCGCAGCCGTCCGGGTGAACTGCTCGACCGTGTACCAGCGGTCGCGCCCGCCGCCGACGATCAGCGTGGGAGCCTGGATCTCTGGACAGCGGGACAGGTCGAACGCGTCCTCCGCCTCGAGGGTGGTGGCGAGGTCGTCGGCCACCTGCGTGTGCGGGAAGACGCGGCTCCCCACCAGCCAGAAGACGCCGCGGGTCACTCTCCGAAAGCCCGGGGGCGCCGCATCCACGCCCATCGCTGCCGCCGCGGCCCGGTGGCGCCCAGCCCGGATGTACGCGGCCAGCTCAGCCTGCGAAGTGCGGGCCTCCCCTTCCAACCTCCACGCGGTACTGACCAGCACCAGTCGCCTGACGACGTCGGGGTGCTGCGCCGCCAGCTGCTGGGCGATGCTTCCCCCGGTCGAGGTGCCCAGGACGTCGACGGGCCCGCCGAACTCGGATCGAACGGCGTCGGCATATTCAGCGACCAGTTGCTCCATCGTGAATCCCGCCGGCATGTGGCTGCGCCGGTTGACCACCACCAGGCGCCGACCCGTCGCCTTCCGCAGTGGCGCGATGGCTCCACGGACCAAGCGGTCGCTGGACACGCCCGTCGCCGGCCACAGGCCGGCGCACACCAGGACCGGCCGTCCAGCGCCCACCGAGGCGTAGGGGACGACGCCGGCCAAGCCCCGCTGAATCTCCACGCGCAGACGTTATCCAGCAATCGAGTCGGGAACCACAGAGGACAGGCGACTTTCGTCGCCGAGGTCGCGGCACAATTCAGGCTATTCGGTCGATCGCGACGGATATGTCCTCCAGTCGCGACATCTCCTGAATTGCCACGACCGAACCAGATTCCGCGCCACGGCTCTTCCCGTATCGGCCAACCAAGCGTAGTTTGCAAGCAACGGCGCACTTCTCAACGGGGGAATTCGAGGGGTGCGCCCTTTGCTGCCCAGAGAGCCGACCACGGCGGCCGCTCAGAATTCGCCGACGCGCCGGCGCCCAGCCTTGATCTCACCGCGACGTCTCTTGGCGTCCACTCGTCGACGCTGCGACGACTTGGAGGGCTTGGTCGGAACCCGCGGGGGCGGCGGAGGAGCCAACCTCTCGCGGATGATGTCGGCGAGACGATCGCGGGCCGCCATCCGGTTGCGGTGTTGCGAACGGTGCTCGGTCGCCACGATGCGCACGGGTCCGCCGAGGCGTTGACGCTGCCGCTCGTCGAGGACCGACGATGCAGCGGGATCGAACACCAACTCCACGCGACTGTCGGTGGTGTTCACGCTCTGCCCACCAGGGCCCGATGAACGGCTGAAGCGTTCCAGGAGCTCGCCCTCCGGGATGACCAGGCCGTCGGGAATCCCCGGACCCGCGGGGACGTAGAGATCGGTCATCCGCGCTGGGCCCACTCCATCGCCGGGCAGGTGTCCATCACGATAGGCACGCCGGCGGACCGCGCACGGTCGAAGGCGGCTTGGTCGATCACCCCGAGCTGCAGCCAGATGCCCCGCGCGCCGATCCGGATGGCCTGATCGACGAAGTCGCCGGCTGCCTCCGAGCGACGGAAGACGTCCACCACGTCGATCGGGAAGGGGAGCGACGCGAGGTCGGGATAGCCCTGTTCGCCCAGAACCACGGGGGCCGAGGGATGGATGGGCACGATGCGCTTGCCCCGCGACTGCAGCAGCCTTGCGATGCGGAAGGCCGTACGACTCGGATCGCCCGAGAGCCCCACAACCGCCCAGGTCTCGCAGTCATCGAGCATCAGGTCGACCACCGCTCGGTCCTGCCATTGCGCGGTCCCAGTCACCCCACCAACCTACCGAGGAGGGCCGAATCGCTCCGGGCGCCCGTACGGTGAGAGCATGCCTGCACGCCAGCGCCCCGACCTCTCCACTCGACAGCCCACGTCCCAGGTGCTTCACGGCCTCGACTGGCTCGCGTCGAAGTCATGGGTGGCCGCGGCGGTCGTGATCGCGGATCTGTTGTGGGTGGCGTTCTCTGCCTGGTTCTCGTTCCCCACGCGGTTGGAGACCGTCTTCCAGACGCTGGTCGCGGCGGTGACGTTGGCGATGGTCTTCGTCATCCAGCACACGCAGGCGCGGCAGCAAGCGGTGACCCAGCGCAAGCTCGACGAGATCCTGCGGGCACTTCCCGAGGCCGACAACGCCTTCGTCACCCTCGAGAACGCCTCCGACAACACGCTCAAGCACGCCGCGAGGAAGCACCGCGATGTGCGTGCCGAGGCGATGGAGGGCGAACCGCCCGTGCAGTAAGCGGCCGAGCGACCGCGCGGAATACCTGCGGGGGTAACCCCGTTGCTCCAGCGTGGCTGCATCGACCCCGCTCTCGATCCTGGACCTCGCGCACATCGGACCTGACAGCACCGCAGCCGACAGCTTCCGGGCGAGCGTGGAGATCGCTCAGCTGGCCGAGCGGAGCGGC
>JBQCJL010000187.1:0-3987 GCA_051952795.1 Marmoricola sp. | reverse complement strand
GGCGACGCGACCTTCTCCAGCAATTGGTCGGGCGATGCCACCCTCACCTTCTATCCGGCGAGCTCGGTCAGCATCGTCGCCGATCGGGACGGCAACGTGACCTCGGCGACGATCACCGGGCCACCGGAGGCCGTGCTCACGGGTCACAGCACCAACTCGTTCGGGAACTCGTTCAACAACCGGAACAGCGAGTTGAGCTACACGTTCTCCTTCGAGGGCACCGACCAGAACGGCAACCCGATCAAGGTGCACGGCGGACAGCACTCGACGTGGATCCCCGGATCCGACCCGTTCGGCCCGCCGTCGGTGAACCACGCCCGCATGGTGTGCAGCTAGGCCGAGGTCGGTCACGATATGGGTATGACCCTGGCAGTCGCTGAGGACCGTCGCCGTGCGGCGGCGGTCCTCAGCCTGCTCGTCATCGCGCTGGCCGGTGAGACGGTCGGCGTCGTCGCCGATAGTGGCGGTAGCGCCGACGCCTTCCGGGACACGTTGCTGACGGCGATCTCGATCGCCGTCACCGCTGTCGTCGGAGCGCTGATCGCCCTGGCCCGCCCGGGCAACCTCGTCGGGTGGATCGTCCTGGCGACCGCTGTCGCGGGCGGCGTCGGGGAAGGGCTGGTGGAGCCGGCTGTCCGGGCGCAGCTCGCCCACACGGATCCTCACGCGCTCAGCGCCTGGGTCCTCGTCGTCGGCCTCATCTTCCGATCGCTCACCGGAACGCTGGGCGTCGCGGCGGTCCCCGCCTGGTTCCCCGATGGCCACCTGGCCGGGCCACGGTGGAAGTGGCTTGTCTACGTCATGGTCGCGGCCGTCGTGATCACCGTCGCGGCCAGCCTGATCGCTCCCATCGAGACCCGCCTCGGTGACCATTGGCGCGGACCGCTGACCCCTGGGCCGGACCCCGCGAACTCCCCACTCCAGCTCCTCGACGTGCTCGGCGCACTCCTGGGCGTCGTGGCCACGGTCGGCGCCCTGGCGTCGATCATCGCGCGGTGGCGCCGCGGCAGCGCGGTCGTGCGCCAGCAGCTGCTGCTCTTCGCCGTCGCGATCGGGGTCGATACCGCGGGGCTCCTCGGCGTCCTCCTCCTCGTCGTCCTCACGCCGCACACGCCGGGCCGCTGGGTCTTCGCGATGGCCGGCCTGCCGGTCCCCATCGCGGTCGCCGTCGCCATGCTCCGACACGGCCTCTACGACCTGCGCCGGTCCGCGAACAGAGCCTTGTTGTGGTTCCTGCTCACGGTGATGTCGGCGGGGATCTACGTCCTGGTCGTGGCTACCGCCGCCGCGCTGTCGCCGGATCGAGGCGCTATCTGGCCTCCAGTCCTCGCGGCGACGGCAGCGGCCATCGCTCTGCTGGCGCTCCACCGCCGACTGCAGGCGCTCGCAGCCAGGGTGGTCTACGGCCGCTGGCACGAGCCGTACGAGCTGCTGGCCGCGATGGGTCAACGACTCTCCGGAGCGGCCGACCTCGATCAGCTCCTCGCGGACGCGCTCGCTCAGCTCGGCGGCGAGCTCGACCTGACCGCCCTCGGCCTCAGCGACCGACGAGGTGCGCTGATCATCGGCGACGACGGGGGCGAGAGCGCTGTCCCCTTGGTGGCATCCGGGCAGACCGTGGGAACGCTGTCCTTCACTTGCGATCGCCAGCTCAGCGATCGTGAGAACGAGCTGATTCGGGACCTCGGCACCCACCTGGCCTCGGCCCTGCACGTTCGCCAACTCGTCGACGATCTCCGTCGAACCCGGGAGCGACTGGTCCTGGGTCGCGAGGAGGAGCGCCGGTCGCTGCGGCGCGAGCTGCACGACGGCCTCGGCCCGGCCTTGGCGGGGCTGACCCTCAAGGCCGAGACCGCGCGAGCCCTTCTTCCTGGTCGGGTCGAGGACGCTGAGCTTCATCTGGACGCCCTGACCGAGGAGATCCGCGCGACGGTCAGCGACGTCCGGCGCATCGTCGAGGGGCTGCGGCCCGCCGCGCTCGACGACCTCGGCCTGGTCGGTGCATGTGAGCAGCTCGGCGCACAGCTGTCGTTCGGCACCAGCCTGGCGGTCCGTGTCCGGGCCGACTCGCTCCCTGACCTACCGGCCGCCACGGAGGTCGCGGCCTTCCGGATCGCCCAGGAGGCGGCGACCAACGCGGCCCGGCACGCACGGGCGCACGCCATCGAACTGGCGTTGACCCGCTCGAACGGCTCGCTGAAGCTCTCGGTGCGCGACGATGGGGTGGGGATCGCCGCGAGCGAGAGCCGGACGCCGATGGGAGGCCATGGCATGACGACCATGCGCGAGCGCGCTCAGGAGCTCGGAGGATCGCTCGAGGTAGCCAGCGACGCGGCCGGAACCACCGTCGTGGCGCTCCTTCCCCTCGCAGGCACGGGGGCTCGAGCATGACCACGCGCGTGCTCATCGTCGACGACCATCCGGTCTTCCGCTCGGGGCTGGCCGGTCTCCTGGACACGATGAGCGACGTCTCCCTGGTGTCCTCGGTCGGAACAGCGGAAGAGGCGCTCGCCGTCGTCGACGCGGAGCAACCCGATGTGGTGCTCATGGATCTGAACCTGCCGGGACAGTCCGGTATCGCCGCGACTCGCGAGATCGCCACTCGCTTTCCGTCCACGGCCGTCCTGGTGGTGACGATGGTCGCCGACGACGACAGCGTGCTGGCTGCCGTGAGTGCCGGCGCACGCGGGTATGTGCTCAAGGGAGCGCCCGCAGGCGAGATCGCGGCCGCGGTCCACACGGTAGCTGCCGGAGGGGCGGTGTTCGGCGCGGCCCTGGCCAGCCGACTCCTCGCCATCCGGGAGTCGACGCCGGCTCCGATCGAAGCGCCAGGAGGTGCGCTGACCCAGCGGGAGGCGGAGGTCCTGGACCTCCTCGCGAGCGGCCTGAACAACCAGCAGATCGCACGCAAGCTCGAGCTCAGTCTGAAGACCGTGCAGAACCATGTCTCGCATATCTTGGACAAGCTGCAGGTGGCCGACCGCACGGCGGCGGCGCTGAAGGCACGCGGACTCGTCGAAGGGGGATAACGGGTGTTCGACCACGACCTCGGTCGAGGGATCTCGCTCGGTCCGCTCGAGCCCTGGCACGCGGAGCAGTTCCTGGCAGCGGTGGATCGCGACCGCGCACACATGGACCAGTTGCCTTTCTCCTACGCCGTCCGGACCATCGACGACGCTCGGGCCTTCCTGCAGCGCTTCGCCGTCGCACATGCCCACGACGAGCGCCACCTGGTGGGCATCTGGGATGGGGCGGTGCTCGTGGGCCTGGTGATGTTTCCCGACTTCAACGTCGCCTTGCGGCGATGCGAGGTCGGCGTCTGGATCTCGACGGACTATGAGGGCCGTGGTCTGGTGACGGCCGCCGTCCGGCACGTCCTGGGGTGGGCCTTCGACGAGCGCGGGATGTCCCGGGTCCAATGGACCAACGACCCGGCCAACGATCGGAGCCGAGCCGTCGCCAAGCGGACCGGCTTCTCCTTCGAGGCGATCCTGCGCAACAACTTCGTGCCCGTACCCGGCGGCCCGTCGATCGATGCCGAGCTCTGGTCGATCACCGCCGAGGATTGGCGCGGACTCAGAACCGGCGTCTGAGGCGCTGGGGGATCGGACGTCCGTCCGGATCGGCCACCAGTCGGTTCAGCGCGGTCGCCCAGACCCGGGTCGCAGGGGAGAGGGGCGGGCGTCGATACGGCCTCAGCTGCCCGGGAGGTCGCCCGCCGATCCGGCCGCCGGCGGTCCACTGGGCCAGTGCCTCGGCGGACTCAGCGAAGGCGTCGAAGACCGACACGGGATCGAGTAGGTCGGTGTCGTCAGCCGGCCGACGCCCCAGGTGCTCGCGTGCGAGTTCCAGTCGAAGGCTCCGAGCGAAGACTCGTGCCCCGTCGCCGTATGCGTCCAGCACCTGTGGCTCACGGAGATCCCGCGCGTCGTCGATGATCGCGCAGGACAGCTCCGAGTCGTGGGTCCACGAGCGGCGGTTGATGTT
>JBQCJL010000186.1:0-3668 GCA_051952795.1 Marmoricola sp. | reverse complement strand
ACGGAGCCCTCCATCTCGATCACGCCTTCTTTCTTCGGCATGTCCTCCACAATCTGTAGCGCGTCATCTACCGTCGGACCGGGAACCTCCCCGGCGGGCGCCGAGGTGGACCTCAAAGGCTGTTCATGGGACCTCAACCCCGGCACTGGCGCGCGCGTGTAACCACGCTCATCAGTGGATTCCGGGCAGCCGCGAGGGACCACGAAGCAGGCCCATGTTGGGCCGACACTCCAGAATAGCCCACTTGCCCAGCAGTCCGAAATCGAGGTTTCGTGACGCCGCTCCGCGGCTCCTCAACCTCCGAGGGTGGTCAGTCGCCGCCGTAGGGAACGCCGAGCTCCTCGAGCTTGGCCTTGCCGCCGTCGATCGCGGTCAGGACCCAGGCGCCGGTCGGCGTGAGCGTGAAGGTGTTCTCGAAGTGGGCGGCCCAGGAGCCGTCGTCGCTGATGATCGTCCACTCGTCGTCGTCGACGACGGTGTTCTTGCTCGCCAGCGTCACCATCGGCTCGACCGCCAGGGCGAGACCCCGCACCAGCTTCGGTCCGCGGCCGGGCTTGCCATAGTTCGGCACGTTCGGCGGCTGATGCATCTCCGAGCCGATGCCATGCCCGGTGAAGTCCTCGAGGATCCCGTAAGCGCCCCCCGTGGGGTGCGGCTGGGAGCGGATGTACGCCTCCACGGCGTGGGAGATGTCCGTGACCCGGCCACCGAGCCGTGCCGCGGCGATCCCCCGCCACATCGACTCCTCCGTGACGCGCATCAGCTCGAGAACGTCCGGACGTATTTCGCCGACGGCGACCGTGATCGCCGCGTCGCCATGCCATCCCTCGACGATGGCGCCGCAGTCGATCGAGATGGCGTCACCCTCCTGGAGGACCCGGTCGCCCGGGATGCCGTGCACGATGGCGTCGTTGACGGAGGCGCAGATCGTGCCCGGGAAGGGCGGGTGGCCGTACCCGAGGAAGGACGGGATCCCGCCGTGGTCGCGGATGTGCTGCTCGGCGATCGCATCGAGCTCGCGGGTGGAGATCCCCGGGCGGACAGCCGCCCGCAGGACCTCGAGCGTCCGGCCGACCAGGAGGCCGGCCACGCGCATCTTCTCGATCTGCTCCGGTGTCTTGAGCTCGATCCCGCGATCGGAGAACGCCATCAGCCCGCGCTGATCGCGTTCACGACCTCGGCGACCCGAGCCTCGACCTCGTCGATCGTGCCGACGCCGTCGACCTCGTGGAGGATGCCGCGCTCCCGATAGATGGGCAGTAGGGCAGCCGTCTCGTTGTCGTACACGTCCTGGCGATGCCGGATGACCTCTTCGGTGTCGTCCGCGCGGCCACTGGTCTCGGCACGCTTGACCATGCGCTGGACCAGTTCCTCCCGGTCGGCCACGACGAGCGCGATGACCGCGTCGAGCTTCGCGCCCAGGGAAGACAGGATGTCGTCGAGCTCCGCGACCTGGTCGGCGGTGCGGGGGTAGCCGTCGAGCACGAACGCGCTCGCGTCCGGCTCCGCCAGGCGCGCGCGCACCATGCCGTTGGTGATCTCGTCGGGCACGTACTGCCCGGCGTCCATGTACTTCTTGGCTTCCCGGCCGAGCTCGGTCTCGTCGGCCACGTTCTGACGGAAGATGTCGCCGGTGGAGATGTGCGCGCCGCCTACACGGGCCGCAAGCTCAGTCGCCTGAGTTCCCTTGCCAGCACCCGGGGGCCCCATGAGGAGAATTCGCATTTATCGCAAGAACCCTTCGTAGTTGCGCTGCTGGAGCTGACTCTCGATCTGCTTCACGGTGTCGAGTGCGACACCGACCATGATCAGGATCGAGGTACCACCGAAGGGGAAGTTCTGCGTGGCGTCGACGATTTTGAGTGCGACCAGCGGAATCAGGGCAACGAAACCGAGGTAGAGCGCTCCGGGCAGCGTGATGCGAGACAGGACGTATTGCAGGTATTCCTGCGTCGGCCGACCCGCCCGGATCCCGGGGATGAAGCCGCCGTACTTCTTCATGTTGTCAGCGACTTCCTCTGGGTTGAAGGTGATCGCCACATAGAAGTAGGTGAAGAAGACGATGAGGAGGAAGTACGCGCCCATGTAGAGCGGGTCGTCCCCTCGGACGAAGTGCCGGCTGATCCAGGTGAGAACGGCGTTGTTGGATCCGCTGTCGAACTGGATCGCCATAGCCGGCAGGTAGAGCAGGCTCGAGGCGAAGATGACTGGGATGACGCCGGCCTGGTTCACCTTGAGCGGGATGTAAGTCGAGCTGCCGCCGTACATCTTGCGGCCCACCATGCGCCGCGCGTACTGCACCGGGATGCGGCGCTGCGCCTGCTCGATGAAGACGACAGCGGCGATGATCGCCAGGCCGACCACGATGATGCCGGTGAAGATCCACCAGCCCTTGCTGATCTTGACCTGCCACAGCTCCGAGGGGAACCGCGCCACGACCTGCGTGAAGATCAGGATCGACATGCCGTTCCCGATGCCGCGGTCCGTGATCAGCTCCCCGAGCCACATGATGACCGCGGTACCGGCGGTCATCACGAAGACCATGATGAGGGCCGAGTTGAACGAGTTCGGGTCGTACAAGATGTTGTTGCAGCCCTGCAGCAGCGTGCCGGAGCGCGCGAGGGCGACGATGCCGGTGCCCTGGAGGATGGCCAGGCCGAGCGTCAGGTAGCGCGTGAACTGGGTGATCTTGGCCTGACCGGCCTGACCCTCCTTGCGCAGCGCGTCGAGGCGTGGGATCACCACCGTCAACAGTTGCAGGATGATGCTCGCCGTGATGTAGGGCATGATCCCCAGCGCGAAGATCGTGAGCTGCAGCAGCGCGCCGCCGGAGAACAGGTTGATCAGGCTGTACAGCGTGCCCGTCTTGCCGTTCAGACAGGTGTGGATGGCCGTGACGTTGACCCCGGGGGTGGGGATCTGCGAGCCCAGCCGGAAGAGCACCACGATGAACAGCACGAACAGCAGCTTGCGTCGCAAGTCAGGCGTTCGAAACGCGTTCGCGAATGCGCCTAGCAACTTGTGGCCTCTCGTCGGTGGGGGTTTCCCTGATTGCCTACGGCGCGGCCCGGATGATCCGGGACCGCGCCGTGCAGCCTATGCGATCCTCGCTGAGAACCGATGAACAACCTCAGAGTTCGGTTGCCGTTCCGCCGGCGGCCGCGATCTTCTCCTTGGCGCTCGCCGAGAACTTGTCCGCGGTGATCTGGACGGCCACCGAGATGTCGCCCTGACCGAGGACCTTGACCGGCTGGCCCTTGCGGACCGCGCCGCGAGCGACCAGGTCGGCGACGGCGATGGCGCCACCCTCCGGGAAGAGCTCGCCGATGCGGTCCAGGTTCACGACCTGGAACTCGACCTTGAACGGGTTCTTGAAGCCCTTGAGCTTGGGCAGCCGCATGTGCAGCGGCATCTGACCACCCTCGAAGGCAGCCGAGACCTGGTAGCGGGCCTTGGTTCCCTTGGTACCGCGACCGGCGGTCTTACCCTTGGAGCCCTCACCACGACCGACGCGAGTCTTGGCCGTCTTGGAGCCCGGAGCGGGCTTCAGGTGGTGCAATTTGAGCGGCGCTGCCATGTCAGTTCACTTCCTCGACGGCGACCAGGTGGCGCACCGTGTTGATCATTCCGCGCACCTCGGGGCGGTCCTCACGGACCACCGAGTCGCC
>JBQCJL010000185.1:0-2110 GCA_051952795.1 Marmoricola sp. | reverse complement strand
GGCCCTGATCCACGCAGCCACCATGGTGACCGCGGGCGTCTACCTGATCACGCGCTCCAACTTCATCTACGCCCTGGCCCCCGACGCGCGCACCGGTGTCGTCGTCATCGGCACGATCACGCTGCTGATGGGTGCCGCGATCGGGTGCGCGAAGGACGACATCAAGAAGGCGCTCGCCGGATCGACGATGAGCCAGATCGGCTACATGATCCTGGCCTCCGGCCTGGGGGTGGCGGGGTACGCGTTCGCGATCTTCCATCTGCTCACCCACGGATTCTTCAAGGCCAACATGTTCCTCGGTGCCGGTTCGGTGATGCACGGCACCGACGACGACGTGAACATGCGCCACTACGGTGCCCTGCGCAAGGCGATGCCGGTGACGTTCGCGACCTTCGGTCTGGGCTACCTGGCGATCATCGGGTTCCCCGGCTTCTCCGGATTCTGGTCCAAGGACAAGATCATCGAGGCGGCGCTGACCGACAACTACGTCGTCGGTGCCTGTGCGCTGGTGGGTGCCGGTGTCACCGGTTTCTACATGACCCGCCTCATGCTGATGACCTTCCTGGGCGACGCGCGCTGGGAGAAGGACGTCCACCCGCACGAGTCGCCCAAGGTGATGACGATTCCTCTGATGGTGCTCGCAGTCCTCTCCGCTGTCGGTGGTCTGCTGCTGGCCGGCAACTGGATCGTCACCTGGCTGTCGCCGGTCGTGGGCGCCCACGTCGAGAAGGATCCGCCGATCCCGTCGCTCGCGATCAGTGTGATCGCCGTGGTGATCGTGGCCCTGGGAGTGGGGCTCGCCTATCTGCTGTATGGCCGCCGCTCCGTCCCGCGCGAGGCGCCCGAGAAGGTCTCGGTGTTCACGCATGCCGCGCGTGCTGACCTGTACGGCGACCTGCTCAACGAGGAGCTGGTGATCCGGCCCGGGACGGCACTCGTCGACGGTCTCCTGGTGTTCGACGGCGCGGTGGTCGACGGTGGCGCGACCGGTCCCTCCACCAGTCTGCGGGCGCTGTCACGGGTCGCCGGACGCCGGTTCCAGAACGGATACGTCCGCTCCTACGCCCTCTATGTCCTCCTGGGCGCCGCTGTGGTGCTCTTCGCGCTGACGGCGGTGAATTGGTCATGAATCAGTCGGGGTTCCCGTGGCTCACCCTGTTGTTGCTGTTCCCCCTCGCGGGTGCGCTCGTCGTGGCGCTCCTGCCGCGCTCGTCGGGGCATCAGGCGCGCGTGGTCGCCCTGGGTCTCTCGCTGGTCGAGCTCGTGCTCTCGATCGCCATCGCGGCCGGCTTCCACCGTCATGGTGGCCTGCAGTTCGTCGAGACGCACCAGTGGATCAAGGCCTTCGGGGCGCACTACGCGGTGGGCATCGACGGGCTGGGCCTGAGCCTCGTCCTCCTGACCACCTTCCTCACGCCGATCGTGGTCCTGGCCGGCTGGCATGACGGCGCGAGCCGTGCCGACGGAGTGCCGCCGCGCTGGAGCGAGCGGTCGTTCTTCGCCTGGATGCTGGCGCTGGAGGCCCTCGCGATCGGCTGCTTCATCGCCACCGACGTCTTCCTCTTCTACGTGCTGTTCGAGGTCGTGCTACTCCCGGTCTACTTCTTGATCGGGGGCTTCGGCGGCATCGGCCGTGCCCGGGCCGCGACCAAGTTCCTGCTCTACTCCCTGACCGGGGGCCTGATCCTGCTCGCCGCGGTGATCGGTGTCTACGTGGAATCTGCGCATGCGCTGGGTCATCCGACGTACCTGCTCAGCGATCTCACCCGCATGCACTTCTCCACGGTGGCGGGGCGCTGGATGTTCGTGGCGTTCTTCATCGCCTTCGCGATCAAGGCCCCGCTGTTCCCGGTCCACACCTGGCTTCCCGATGCGTCCGAGCAGGCGAGCCCAGGGACGAACACGATGCTGGTCAGCGTGCTCGACAAGATCGGCAGCTTCGGGATGATCCGGTTCGGTCTCGAGCTGTTCCCGGACGCCTCCCGGTGGGCCACGCCGGTGATCGTGGTCCTGGCCATCGTCAGCATCATCTACGGCGCGCTGATGGCCATCGGGTCGGACAACATCTGGCGCCTGATCGCCTACACCAGCGTGTCCCACTTCGGGTTCA
>JBQCJL010000184.1:0-4618 GCA_051952795.1 Marmoricola sp. | reverse complement strand
GCCCAGGCGCTTCAAGCGAATCTTGACTGCCACGAGTGTGGTGTCTCCTTGCGAGTGTGATGTGGTGAGCGCTCGCACCCTGGTGGGGAACCGGGGCTTGCAACTCGAGGGCCTGCATCGGACCGGGATAGAGGGTCGCGATCCGCTCAGGACTCAGCCGATCATTCTGCCAGAGACCGGTCAGCGCGCGGTAATCCGCCCACGCAGGACGACCAGACTCGGCTTCGCGAGCGCGTTCAGGTCCTCGCGCGGATCCGTGGGATAGACGACGAAGTCCGCCTCGTCACCCTCCTCCAAGCCGGAGTCGAACCCCAGCCAGGCGCGTCCGCCCCAGGTGGCCGCATGGAGGACGTCGCCGATCGGCAGACCCATCTCCACCATCGCCGCGATCTCCTCGAACAGGTAGCCGTGGCGGGCGGTGCCCCCGCCGTCGCTGCCCACGAAGAGGGGCACGCCGGCCTCGTGAGCCTGGAGCAGGACCTCGCGACGGCGCGCATAGAGCGCGTCCATGGTCGCCGAGTACGCGGGGAACTTGTCCCGGCCGACGGCGGAGAACTGGGGGAACTTGGCGGTCTGCAGCACGGTGGGCACGAGCGCGACCTTCCGAGCCGCCATCAGGTCGAGGTGCTGCTCGGCCAAGCCGGTCCCGTGCTCGATGCAATCGATTCCGGCCTCGAGCAAGGGGCCGACCGAGTCGGTGCCGAAGCAGTGCGCAGTGACCTTGGCGCCCTCGGCGTGAGCCGTCGCGATCGCCGCGGCGAAGGCGTCGGCGGGGAAGGAGGGCGCGAGGTCGCCCCGGTCGCGGTCGATCCAGTCCCCCACCAGCTTCACCCAGCCGTCGCCCCGGTGCGCCTGCTCCGTGACCGCCGCACTCAGACCGTCGGGCTCGACCTCGACGCCGATGCGGAGGTAGCGCTTGGTGCGCGCGATGTGCTGTCCGCAGCGCACGAGCCGAGGCAGGTCCACCCGGTCCTGGACCCAGCGGGTGTCGGCGGGCGACCCGCAGTCGCGAGTCAGCAAAACCCCGGTGTCCCGGTCGGCGACGGCCTGCGCCTCGATGCCGTCAGGCTCCAGGGCGCCCTCGTCCACCATCCCGAGATGGTTGTGCGCGTCGACCAGGCCGGGAAGGATCCACCCCTCCGCGACCGTGTCCGCGCCCCGCTGGGCTTCGTAGGTCACGCGTCCGTCGACGACGTAGAGATCGCGCGAGGTCCCGTCGGGAAGGACGGGTCCGCGAACCCGGAGCGCCGACGCCATGACTACTTCAAGTACTTCGACAGGTCGGGCAGCTGCGTCGGATCGAAGTCCTCAGGCAGTGTCGGCATTCCGAACGGGTTGGCGGCCCGCGCCTTCGGCTCCTGGGCCTGCTGGGCCCGCTTGGCCGGGTTGCCGGACTGACGGCGGCCCTTCGCCTGCTTCTGTTGGGGCGCCTGACGTCCCTTCGCCTTCTTGCCGAGCCCGACGCCCGGCATGCCGGGCAGACCGGCCATGTTCCCGCGGGCCATCGACTCCATCATCTTCTTGGCCTCGAAGAACCGGTCGACCAGCTGGTTGACGTCGGAGACAGCGCGACCGGAGCCCTTGGCGATGCGCGAGCGGCGGGAGCCGTCGATCATCTTCGGGTTGGCCCGCTCCTTGGGCGTCATCGACTGGATGATCGCCTGGATGCGGTCGATCTCGCGCTCGTCGAAGTTGGCGAGCTGCTCCTTGAACTGGTTCATCCCGGGGAGCATCCCGAGCATCTTCGTCATCGAGCCCATCTTGCGGATCTGCTGCATCTGCTCGAGGAAGTCGTTGAGATCGAACTCGCCGGCCCCGAGCTTCTCGGCAGCCTTGGCCGCCTGCTCCATATCGAAGGTCTTCTCGGCCTGCTCGATCAGAGTGAGCAGGTCACCCATGTCGAGGATGCGCGAGGCCATCCGGTCGGGATGGAACAGGTCGAAGTCGGTCATCTTCTCGCCGTTGGAGGCGAACATGACGGGCTTGCCGGTCATCTGTGCGATCGAGAGCGCGGCGCCACCGCGGGCGTCACCGTCGAGCTTGGTGAGGACCACGGCGTCGTAGCCGACGCCATCGAGGAAGGCCTGCGCCGTGTTGACGGCGTCCTGACCGATCATCGCGTCGACCACGAAGAGGATCTCGTCGGGGCTGACGGCGTCTCGGATGTCCGAGGCCTGCTTCATCAGCTCCTGGTCGATACCGAGGCGACCGGCGGTGTCGACGATGACGACGTCGTGGAGGGTGCGCTTGGCCTCCTCCACCGCGGCCTTGGCGACGGCCACCGGGTCACCGACGCCGTTGCCGGGCTCCGGGGCGAAGACACGCACACCGACCCGGTCGCCGTTGACCTGGAGCTGGTTCACGGCGTTGGGTCGCTGCAGGTCACAGGCCACGAGCAGCGGACTGGTGCCCTGGTCCTTCAGCCACCGCGCGAGCTTGGCGGCGAGGGTGGTCTTACCGGCTCCCTGGAGGCCGGCCAGCATGATGACCGTCGGCGGGTTCTTGGCGAAGCGCAGCCGCCGGGTCTCGCCACCCAGGATCTCGATGAGCTCCTCGTTGACGATCTTGATGATCTGTTGCGCCGGGTTGAGCGCCTGGGATACCTCAGCGCCCCGCGCCCGCTCCTTGACCCGGCTGACGAAGTCCTTGACGACCGGCAGCGCGACGTCGGCCTCCAGCAGAGCGAGCCGGATGTCGCGTGCGGTGGCCTCGATGTCCGCCTCGGAGAGCTTGCCCTTGCCTCGAAGGTTCTTGAAGGTATCGGCAAGCCGATCCGAAAGCGTGGCGAACACAGGCAGTCAGTCCTCGTTGTGCAGGGCGATGGAGGGCTCCACCCTATCGACCCCTAGGACGCCACCGTCGCGATCAGCGCATCGAGCACCCCGGTGACCGCGAGCGCCGCCCGCCCCGGCGTCAGGGGCTGGTCGACCTCGAGTCCGGATTCCTGGACGTAGAACACGTCGACGGCTTGGGGTCCGAGCGTCGCGACGTGAGCGGATCGCACCGAGATGCCGAGCTCGGCCAGGGCACGGCAGACCGTGTAGATCAGCCCGGGACGGTCGTCGGCGCGCACCTCGATCACAGATGCCGTCAGCGACGCCTCGAGATGTTGGACCACGATCGGCGCGCGTCGCGCCGGCGCTGGCCGCCGCAGGCGCTCCCCCGGCTCCAGACGCCCCTCCGCGATCGCCTCGAGCCGCTGTCGGAGGACCGCGGCATCCAAGCCGTGCTCGTCGACGAGCCACTCGGACACGCCCACGGGATTCTTGCCGCCCTGAGTCCAGGCACGGGCTCCGCGCACCGACAGCTTCTGGAGCGCGAGCATCGCGGCGGCGTCGGCCAGCAACCCGAGTCGGTCGCCGGACACCACCCGCACGCGCGCGCTCTCGCCCTCCTCGAACACCTCGACCACGACGGCGCGAGGGTTCTTGCGCAGCTGCCGGGGAACATCGACGATCGGCGGGGCCGGCTCGACGAGCTCGACGTCGCTCAAGGCGGCCGCCGTGCGGCGTACGAGCGTGGTGATCATCGACGCGCGCCAGCGGGTCCACGCCTTGCTGCCGGTCGCCTTGGCATCCGCCTCGGTGAGCGCGGCCAGCAGCTCCAGCTCCTCGCGGTTCTCGACGTGCTCCGTCACGAGCTGAACCGTCGAGGGGTCCTCCGGATCGCGCGAGGTCGCCACCTCGGGCAGAAGCAGGTGCCAGCGCACCAGGTCCGCGATCAGGTCGACCTCGTCGGAGGCGAAGCCCATCCGCTCCGCCACCTTGCGAGCGATCGGCTCGCCGGCGGCGGAATGCTCCACGACGCCACCCTTGCCGATGTCGTGGAGGAGTGCCGCCACCATGAGCACGTCCGGCCGCGCCACCCGCCGGATGAGCGCCGAGGCCTCGATACAGGTCTCCACCTGATGCCGGTCGACGGTGAACCGATGGACCACGGAGGCATGGGGCAACAGCCGCACGCGTTGCCATTCCGGCAGGAAGACGTCCACGGCGCCGGTCTCGTCGAGGGTCTCCCAGATGTCCAGCAGAGGCCGCCCGGAGGCCAACAGGCGCACCAGGCTCTGGCGGGCCTCGTCCGGCCACGGCGTCGGAAGCGGAGGGCAGTCGCGCACCAGGCGAGCGACCGTCGGCGGCGCCAGCACCAGGCCACGCTCCGCCGCGACCGCCGCCGCGCGAAGGAGCAACACCGGATCGTGCTTCGGCCGCGCCGATGCCGTGAGCACGACCTCGTCGGCGGAGATCGCGATGCCGGAGGTCACCGGCTCCAGCCGGGGCTTGCGTGGCCGGACGCCCGGCGCGCCTTGGCGGATGATGCCGTCGACGCGTCTCCAGGTCAGTCGCGAGATGTGGGTGATGCGACGACCCTGACCGCGGGTGAACATCTGGGCCGCGTTCTCGTCGGGAAGCCCCAACGTCTCGGCGATCGGCGCCCAGAACTCGGGGGCGATCCGGTCGGTCGCACGACCCGCTGCGGCGTGCAGGGCGTCGCGGACGTCGAGCAGCGACTGCCGACTCCGCTCCAGGTCGCTGTGCGGCACGTCGACCAGCCAGGTCGCCACCAGTCCGTTGATGACGGTCGCATCGCGCAGGCCGCCGATCGACTCCTTGACGTCGGG
>JBQCJL010000183.1:0-6459 GCA_051952795.1 Marmoricola sp. | reverse complement strand
GCGCGTCGACGACCTTCTGCACCGTGGCACGGTTCGCGTCGACCCAGCTGGCCTTGGCGATCACCGAGGCCGCCGGCCAGGCACCACCGAGAGCGGCCTGTGCACCGGAGGTCGAGGCCAGGTCCACGGCCGAGTAGGCCAGGCCCTCCTTCTCCAGGGCTCCGACGGTCGGCTGTGTGGTCATCACGCAGGCGACGCTGTGGTTCTTGATCGCCGCGATCGCCGTCGCGCCGGCGCCGACACCGGCGCGCTGGAACTGGCTCG
The DNA here is from genome assembly GCA_051952795.1 of Marmoricola sp. GTDB lineage: Bacteria > Actinomycetota > Actinomycetes > Propionibacteriales > Nocardioidaceae > Marmoricola. The sequence continues at coordinate 6,195 of JBQCJL010000183.1, read as the reverse complement.
GCTGCACGCCTGCCTTGGTGCCGATGAACTGCGTGAGCGCGTCGGTGCCCGAGCCGATGTCGGTGACACCGAGGGTCTTGCCCTTGAAGTCCTTGCCCGAGTGGACGCCGGAGCCGTTGGCGCACATCTCACGCTCGCCGGGCGCACCGGAGAGCTGGACCACGTCGACGACGTCCTGCCCCTTGCTCTGGAAGACGATGGTGTGGTTGTACCAAGCACCTGCCATGTCGACCTGACCGGAGAGCATCGCGTCCTCGGCGCCGACGCCTGCCGACTCCGTGCTGAGGTGCATGTTCACGCCGTACTTGTGGTAGTAGCCAAGGCGGTCGGCCAGCATGTAGGGCAGATAGATCTGCTTGTCGATGCCACCGACCATGAGGCTGACCGTCGGGAGCTTGGTGTTGTCCTTGCTCGTCGAGGTCTGCGTGTTGGAGTTGGATCCCCCACAGGCCGTGAGGGAGACCAGCGCGGTGACAGCCACCGCCGCCGTCGCCAGGATGTTCTTGCGCATGAGATGTGCCTTTCTAGTTGTTGAACCGGAGGTTGAGGAGGGTTGAGGAGTCCGCAGGACGTCTCGAAACCAGTCACGAAACCGAAGTCATTCCTCAGATAGACGCCCCTCCTGACGCGGAGGGCGGCCGCCACGAGAGCAGGCGACGCTCGATGAAGGTGATGACCGTCTCGGCCAGCAGGGTCAGGATCGAGATGATCACCATCCCCGCGAACACGGTCTCGGAGTCGAAGTTGTTCTGGGCGTTGTGGATGATCAGGCCGACGCCGTGCTGGGCACCGAGGATCTCCTGAACCAGTGCGCCGACGATCGCGAACCCGAAGGCCGTGTGCAGGCTGGCGATGATCCACGTGAGGGCTGAGGGCAGCGTCGCGTGGCGGACGATCTGCAGTCGCGAGGCACCGAGCACCTTGGCGTTCGCGATGACGTTCGGATCGACCTCGCGAACACCCTGGAAGGCGTTGAAGAACACGACGAAGAACACCAGCACCGCGGCGAGCAGCACCTTGGGGAACGTGCCCAGACCGAAGGCCACGAAGAAGATCGAGCCGAGCACGATGCGCGGAATCGCATTGAGCGCCTTGAGGAACGGACCGATCGTCTCCGCGAGGAAGCGGCTGCTGCCGAGGAGCACGCCCAGGATGACCCCGACCAGGACACCGAGCCCGAAGCCGAGGAGCGCCTCCTGGGTCGTGGCCCAGATGTCCGTCCAGATGTTCCCGGTGGCGCTCCCGTTCTGGAAGAGGTTGACCAGCGCCTTCCAGATCAGTGATGGCTCGCCGTAGAAGAACGGGTTGATGACCTTGGTGGCCGCACACAGCTGCCAGCCGCCGACGACCGCGACCAGTAGGGCGAAACGTGCTGCCCAGATCTTGATGTGCCAGGTGCGGCGGGCCCGCCTACCGAGCTTGGTGAGGTCCTCCTCGGAGGTCATCCGCGGCGTGTTCGCCACCAGGCCGCCGGTGGCGGTCGGAGCTGCTTCGACAGGGGTCGCTGGGGTCTCCAGGTCATTCATCACGCCACCGCCGTCTTCGCATAGGCGCGCTCGACCTCGTCGCGCAGGGAGCCCCAGATGTGCTGCTGGATGTCGATGAAGCGCTGGTCGTAGCGCAGATCCTGGACGGCGCCACGCGGCCGTGGCAGGTCGATGTCGTAGACCGCCTTGACCGACCCCGGGCCGGACGTCATCACGACGACCTGATCGGCCAGAGCGACGGCCTCGTCGAGGTCGTGGGTGATGAAGAGGACGGTGGCCCGCAGCTGCTCCCAGAGCGTGACCAGCTCGGTCTGCATGATCGCCTTGGTCTGCACGTCGAGCGCGCCGAAGGGCTCGTCCATGAGCAGGATGCGCGGCTCGTTGATGAGGGCCGCTGCCATGCCCACGCGCTTGCGCATGCCGCCGGACAGCTGGTGCGGGTGGTGGTCCTCGAAGCCGGAGAGGCCGACGCGGCGCAGCCAGTCGCGGGCGTTGGACTCGGCCTCCTTCTTCTTGACCCCCCGCAGGATCGGCCCGAGCGCGACGTTGCCGAGCACGGTCTTCCAGGGCATCAGGGCGTCGGCCTGGAACATGAAGCTGGTGCCCTCCTGGACGCCATGCACGGATCGGCCGTCGATCCGGACCTCCCCGCCGCTGGGCTTGTCCAGGCCGGCGACCATGCCCAGCGTCGTGGACTTGCCGCATCCGGTCGGGCCGACGATCGCGCAGAACGTCCCGGGCTGGACGGTCAGGGTCACGTCCTTGAGTGCGGTGAAGGCGACGCCCTTGGGATTGAGGAACCTCCGCGTCACCTGGTCGATCTCGATCAGCGCGCCCTGGGGGGTGCCGGCTGAGCGATGGGTGCTTGCCATGACTGAAGCCTTCTTTCGTCGGTGTGAGCGCTGTCACAGTAAGAAGGGGCATCGGCCGCGGTCGCGCTTTAGATCACTGCTCCCGTATTGCTCCTTTTCGGCACTTTTGCGCGTTTTGTGCGCATCCCCGGACAGTGCTGGACCTTGCTGGCGTCCTACATGCGCCAGGAGAATCGAGGGCATGGCCCGCCGACGTCGACAGCTCGCGACCGGCATCCTGATCAACCAGCTGGTGATCCTCACTCTCAGCGTGGTGATCGGGTTCGGGCTCTTCGCCTACAGCCAGCGCGGGGTCCTCGACCGCGAGTACGAGCACCGCGCGCTACTCATCGCCCAGGCCACCGCCGCCACGCCCGAGGTGATCCGGTGCCTGGAGACCCCGAGCAGCTGCGGGGGCAGTGTCGAGCCGCTGGCGCGACGGATCCGGGCTCAGACCGGCGCCCTCTACGTCGTGGTCATCGACCTGGACCGAGTGCGGCACTCGCACCCCAATCCGGCACTGATCGGCCAGAAGGTGTCCGAGCCCATCATGGTGCTGGACGGTCGGTCGCGCACAGCGATCGACAACGGCGTCACCGGCCGATCGGCCAACGGCCGGGCACCGGTGTTCGGGCGGGACGGCAAGGTGATCGGCGAGGTGTCGGCCGGCCTGCTGGAGCGATCCGTGCTCCGGGTGCTGTGGCACGACCTGCCGGCCTACGCCCTCTGGTTCGCCATCGCTCTCGCCATCGGCGCCGTCGCCTCCTTCCTGCTGGCGACCCGACTCAAGCGACGCACGTTCGGCCTGGAGCTCGACGAGATCGCCGAGCTGCTGCGTGAGCGCGAGGCGACCCTGCATGGCATCAAGGAGGGGGTGATCGCCCTGGGCTCCAAGAGCCAGGTCACCACCATCAACGACGAGGCCCGGCGCCTACTGGGGCTCGGCATCTCCGAGAACCTGTCCACGCTGGAGGATCTCGCGCCCGAGGGCCGCCTGCGCGACGTGCTCTCCGGCACGATCGACGGGCCGGACGAGGTCGTGCTCACCGACCACTTCTGCCTGGTGGTGAACCGGATGCCCGTGCGTCTGGCCGGTCGTCCGCACGGCGCGGTGATCACCCTGCGCGACCGTACCGAGATGTCGGGGCTGCTGCGCGAGCTCGACAGCGTGCAGCGACTGACGGATGCCCTCCGCGCCCAGCACCATGACTTCGCGAACCACCTGCACACCGTCGCCGGGCTGATCGAGCTCGGCGAGAACGACGAGGCGCTGCGGTATCTCGTCGAGCTGGGTGCCGCCGACGCATCGTTCAGCGAGTCGCTGCGCTCCAGGATCGCCTCCCCGGTCATCGTCGGGCTCCTGGTCGGCAAGGCTGCGGTGGCGAGCGAGCGCGGCATCTCGCTGGAGCTGACCGACGACAGCTGGATGGGCGACGCACCCGAGCGCGTCCAGGCCGTCACCACCATCCTCGGCAACCTGATCGACAACTCACTCGACGCGCTCACCTCCTCGGCAGGTCGGGGACCCGGCGACGATCCCGGCCGGATCGAGATCACGCTGCTCGACGACGACGGCATCACGCGCCGGGTCCGCGACACCGGACCGGGCATCCCTCCCGAGCTCCGCGACGAGATCTTCACCGACGGCTTCACCACCAAGGCGGAGCGCGCGGGTCTGCGTCGCGGGCTCGGGCTCGCGCTCGTGCATCGGCTGGTCCAGCGCCTCGGCGGCACGATCAGCCTCGAGGTCTCCGGCGGCACCACCTTCGACGTCCATCTCCCCCAGCGCATCGCGGCGGTGACGGGATGACCCAGGTACGCACCCTCGTCGTCGACGACGACTTCCGCGTGGCCGCCATCCACGCGGCCTACGTCGAGCGCGTCGAGGGCTTCAGCGTCGTCGGCACGGTGCACACCGCCGGCGACGCCATCGACGCGATCCGTTCGCAGAAGCCCGATCTGGTGCTGATGGACGTCTACCTACCCGACAGCAACGGCCTCCATGTCATGCAGACCGTCACCACCGACTGCGTGGCCGCCGGAGAGGAGGCGCCTGACTTCATCGTCATCACCGCGGCTCGCGACGTCGGCAGCGTCCGGACCGCGATGCAGCTCGGTGCCGCCTACTACGTGGTGAAGCCGTTCGGATTCGCCAGCCTGCGCGAGCGGCTGGAGTCCTACGCCAACCTGAGGAAGCACCTCTCGGCCTTGGGGACCACCGCCCGACAGGCGGACGTGGACCAGCTCTTCGGCATGCTTCGGCCCTCCCCCGACGCCATGCCCGCCCCGCCCAAGGGCCATTCCGCGCCCACCCTCGAGCTCGTGCGCAACGCCGTCGCAGCCGCCGCCGAGGACGTGTCCGCTGCCGAGGTGGCGGAGACGGTCGGGATCTCCCGCGCCACGGCTCAGCGCTATCTGACCTTCCTCGCCCGGCACGGGCTCGTCCGGCTGCAGCTGCGCTACGGATCGACCGGCCGGCCTGAGCACCGCTACCAGGCGACGGGACGGCCGTGAGAGGTTGGGGGCATGGGTGAGGTGACCGTCGTCCTCGGCGACATCACGACGCAGCAGGTCGACGCGATCGTGAATGCCGCCAACAATGCGATGCGGGGCGGGGGCGGCGTCGACGGAGCCATTCATGCCGCCGGCGGACCGAGGGTCCTCAAGGATTGCATCACGCGGTTCCCCCACGGCCTCGCCACCGGCGATGCCGGCTGGACCACCGCCGGCGACCTGCCCGCACGCTGGGTGATCCATACCGTCGGGCCGAACTACAACGCCGGCCAACGCGATCGCTCCCAGCTGATCTCCTGCTATCGCCGCTGCCTCGAGGTCGCCCACGAGCTCGGAGCCCGAACGGTCGCCTTTCCCCTGATCAGCGCCGGCGTCTACGGCTGGCCCTTGGAGGATGCCGCCGCCGTCGCGGTCGAGACGCTGTCCGTGGCACAGCCCGAGGTCGACGAGGCGCGGATCGTGGCGTTCAGCCCCCGCGTCCTGGAGACCGTCCAAGCGATACTCGGCGCCTAGCCTCGCTCGTAGCGCAGGAAGAGCGTGTCCTCCTCGAGCATCGCCCCAGCAAGGCGGAACGCTCGCAGCGGACTCCCCTCCGGAGTCACGCAGACCGGCAGGTCATCGCCTCCGATCTTCGGCGCGATCGACAGACACAATTCGTCCAATCGGTCCGCGGCCACGAGGTCGCCCAGCCAGTGCGGGCCGCCCTCGCACAGCACGACCACATGGCCCCGCTCCGCCAGCGCTGTCAGCGCGGCGACGGGGTCGACGCGGTCAGCGCCGGCCACGATCACCTCGGCATGCCGAGCAGCCTCGCCCCTCTGGCGCGGGTCGGCGGCCTCGCAGGTGATCACGTAGGTCCGCACATCGGCCTCGGTGAACGCGGGAGCGGACCAGTCGAGGGTGAGGCTCCGACTCACCACGGCCAACGGTGGAACCGGACTCTGCCCACGCCCTACTCGGTCCTCCCGCTCCTGAGCGGAGAGGCGGACCGGCCCGTAGCCCTCGCGTCGCACGGTCTCGGCGCCGACGAGCACCACGTCGGCGATCACCCGCATCCGCCGGAACAGCACCTGATCGGGAGGCGTGGACAGGGCACCGACGCGACCACTCACCCGGGCGCTGCCGTCGAGGCCGCCGACCATGTGGCCCACCACCCAGCACTCGTAAGGCGGCGCTGACCGATCCACCTCGAGGTAAGGCGCCATCGCGTCGGTGATCGGTGAGCCTGCTGTGAGCGGTCGCACGCCCTCCAGCGTAGAGAGCGCTCACATACCGAGCATGAGCCGAGCGGCGTTCTCCACCGACTCGAGCACGGACGCGGGCTCCTCGGCACCCGTCACCCA
>JBQCJL010000182.1:0-3637 GCA_051952795.1 Marmoricola sp. | reverse complement strand
CTCCACCTGGTTGACCGCCGGCACCACCTCGTTGTGGCGGATCAGGTCGACCAGGCGGTCGTTGTAGAAGTTGGAGACCCCGATCGCCCGCGCCGCGCCGGCCTGGGCGAGGTCGGTCATCGCCCGCCACTGCGCGTACACGTCCGCGTACGGCTGGTGGATGAGATAGAGATCCACGAAGTCAAGGCCCAGTCGGCTCAGCGAAGTGTCGAACGCCCGCTTGGTGGCGTCCTCGACGGTGCCGGGCGCAGCCTGCTGCGGCCAGAGCTTGGTCGTGATGAAGAGGTCTTCCCGGGGCAGGCCCGCCGCCGCGATCGCGCGCCCGACCTCGACCTCGTTCCCGTAGGCGGCAGCGGTATCGATATGCCGGTAGCCGGCGGCGAGCGCCGCCTCGACCGCGGCCTGCGTGCCCTCGGGCTCGATCTGATAGACGCCGAAACCCAGAACCGGGATCTCCACTCCGTTGTTCAGGGTCAGGTTGGGGACCTGGGTCATGAGTTCCTCCGAGGGTGTTGTCGGTCGCGGCCTGCATGGCGATGATGACACCTATGCATGACTTCAATGCGTCGATCATCGACGAGTTCCGGGCCAACGAGGGTCGCGTCGGTGGCCAGTTCGAGGGCGCCCCGATGGTGCTGGTGCACCACGTCGGGCGCAAGAGCGGCAACGAGCACGTCAATCCGATGATGTATCTGCCGGGCGACAGCGACGACTCGCTCTACGTCTTCGCCTCGAAGGGCGGTGCCCCCACCCACCCCGACTGGTACTACAACCTGGTCGCGGCCGGACGGGGCTCGGTCGAGATCGGTACCGACTCCTACGACGTCACCGTCGAGGAGCTCGAGGGCTCGGAGCGCGACAAGATCTACGCCCGTCAGGCCGCGCTCTATCCCGGATTCGCGGAGTACGCCGCCAAGACCGAGGGCATCCGGACGATTCCGGTCCTTCGCCTCACCCGGGTGTGAACTCCCCCACTTGTCTCCACATCGAGACTCTTTCCGTCGTGACATCAGGCGGCTGCTCACGCTAGTAATGCCCTGCGTGCCTTAGGCTCGCACGGCTGTCCACGCTCCAGTAGCGCCTGCCCGTCCAGGTCAGTGCGTAGAGCGGAGCAACAGAAACGGAGAGATTCGTGATCATCGGAGTGTTGAAGGAGGCGCGCGCCGGGGAGACCCGTGTCGCCGCCACTCCTGCGACCGTCGAGCAACTGATCAAGCTCGGCTATGAGGTCGTCGTTGACGCTGGTGCGGGTGCGAAGTCGGACTTCACCGACGCCGCGTTCGAGGCGTCCGGGGCCACGATCGGCGACGCGGTCGCCGCCGACATCGTCTTCGGCGTGAACGCGCCGTCGGACGAGCAGTTGGACCGGGTACGCCCCGAGGCGACCGTGATCGCGCTGTTCGCGCCTGCGTTCGACACCGCGATGGTGGAGAACCTCACCCGGCGCCCGTTCACCGCACTGTCGATGGACGCGGTGCCGCGCATCTCGCGCGCCCAGTCCATGGACGTCCTGTCCTCGATGGCCAACATCGCCGGCTACCGCGCCGTGGTCGAGGCCGCCCACGAGTTCGGCCGCTTCTTCACCGGTCAGGTGACCGCGGCGGGCAAGGTCCCGCCCGCCAAGGTACTGGTCTGCGGTGCCGGTGTCGCCGGTCTGGCCGCGATCGGTGCGGCGGGCTCACTGGGCGCGATCGTGCGTGCCACCGACCCGCGTCCGGAGGTCGCCGACCAGGTCAAGTCGCTGGGCGGCGAGTACCTCTCGGTGGAGTCGGTGGAGGCCGAGGTCTCCTCGACCGGCTACGCGAAGGAGATGAGCGAGGACTACAACGCGCTGGCCGCTCAGCTCTACGCGGAGCAGTGCAAGGAGGTCGACATCATCGTGACCACCGCGCTGATCCCCGGACGCCCCGCGCCGACTCTGATCACCGCGGAGATGGTCGCGTCGATGAAGCCGGGCTCGGTGATCGTCGACATGGCCGCGGCCAACGGCGGCAACGTCGAGGGCACCGTCAAGGGCGAGAAGACCGTCACCGCCAACGGTGTCACGATCCTGGGCTACACCGACCTCGCCGGCCGCCTGCCCGCGCAGGCCTCGCAGCTGTACGGCACCAACCTGGTGAACCTGCTGAAGCTGATGACGCCGGAGAAGGACGGCCAGTTCGTCCTGGACTGGGACGACCCGGTGCAGCGCTCCATCACGGTGGTGCGCAACGGTGAGTCGGCCTGGCCGCCGCCGCCGGTCCAGGTCTCGGCCGCTCCCGCTCCTGCGGCGAAGCCCGCCGCCGAGCCGAAGCCCGAGAAGGCTCCGATGTCGCCGCAGGCGAAGCTGGCGCTGATCTTCGCCGGCATCGCTGCCCTGTTCCTGGTCAACGCCTTCGCGCCCGCGCCGATCCCCCAGCACTTCACCGTGCTGGTGCTCTCGATCGTGATCGGCTACTACGTCATCGGCAAGGTCGCGCACGCCCTGCACACGCCGCTGATGTCGGTGACCAACGCCATCTCGGGCGTCATCGTGGTTGGTGCGCTGGTGCAGGTCGGGTTGAACAACACGACCATCCAGGTGCTGGCCGGGGTGGCCACGCTGCTCGCCTCGATCAACGTCTTCGGCGGCTTCGCGGTGACCCGTCGGATGCTGACCATGTTCTCCAAGGAAGCCTGAGGGGCCTGACATGACTATCGCCTCTGTGGCTACTGCCGCCTACCTGGTCGCGGCACTTCTCTTCATCCTGTCGCTGGCGGGACTGTCCAAGCACGAGTCCGCCGTTCGTGGCTGGCTCTTCGGTGTCGTCGGCATGGTGATCGCGCTCGCTTCGACTATCGCGCTGAGCATCGATGACAAGGTGGGCGGTCGCACCTCGACCGTCCTGATCATCCTGGTCACCATGGCCATCGGCGCCGTGATCGGGCTCTGGCGTGCCCGTATCGTGCAGATGACCGGCATGCCCGAGCTCATCGCGATGCTGCACTCGTTCGTCGGTCTCGCCGCAGTCGTGGTGGGCTGGGCGTCCTTCTACGAGGTCGAGCGCGGCTACACCGGCGCGAGCGCCGACTTCACCGGCTCGCTGCTGCGCATCCACCACGCCGAGGTGTTCATCGGCGTGTTCATCGGGGCGGTGACCTTCACCGGGTCGATCGTGGCCAACCTCAAGCTCTCGGCGCGGATGAAGTCCGCGCCGCTGATGCTGCCGGGCAAGAACGTCATCAACGTCGGCTCCCTGGTCGCCTTCTTCGCGCTCACAGCCTGGTTCGTGGCGTCGCCGCAGCTGTGGCTGCTGATCGTGGTCACGATCCTGGCGCTGGCCCTCGGCTGGCACCTGGTGGCCTCCATCGGTGGCGGTGACATGCCGGTCGTGGTCTCGATGCTCAACAGCTACTCGGGATGGGCCGCGGCCGCCTCGGGCTTCCTGCTCAACAACGACCTGCTGATCGTGACCGGAGCACTCGTGGGCTCCTCCGGTGCCTACCTGTCGTACATCATGTGCAAGGCGATGAACCGCTCGTTCATCTCCGTGATCGCCGGCGGCTTCGGCATCGAGGCCCCCAGTGGCGACGACACCGACTACGGCGAGCACCGCGAGGTCGACGCCGAGACCGTGGCCGAGCTCCTGTCCCACGCGTCCTCGGTGATCATCACGCC
>JBQCJL010000181.1:0-2754 GCA_051952795.1 Marmoricola sp. | reverse complement strand
GTCGGTCGAGGGCGCCGAGGCCGGCACCCAGATCCACGCCAACGCGCTCGAGCTGCCCAAGGGCGCCACGCTGCTCAGCGACCCGGAGCTGCTCGTGGTCAACGTGACCGTCGCGGTCGCCGCCGAGGAGCCCGAGGCTGAGGGCGAGGAGGCCGGTGAGGCTGCCGAGGGTGGCGCCGAGGAAGCCGCCGAGGAAGCCGCCGACGAGGCGCCTTCCGAGGACTGATCCGCACCACGAACAGGACTCCCGATGGCCGACGACGCAACCAGCACCTGGCTCGTCGTCGGCCTGGGAAATCCAGGACCGAAGTACGCCGGCACCCGGCACAACATCGGCTACCTCGTCACCGACGAGCTGGCGCGACGTCTGGGCGCCGGCTTTCGTCGTCATAAGAACGGTCGCAGCGATGTCGTCGAGGGCCGCCTGGGCATGGGCGGCCCCAAGGTGGTGTTGGTCCGCTCGCACACCTACATGAACGAGACCGGCGGCCCGGTCTCCTCGCTGGCCAAGTTCTACAAAGTCGCGCCCGACCACATCATCGCCATCCACGATGAGCTCGACATATCCTTCGGCACGCTCCGCATCAAGCTCGGCGGCGGCGACAACGGACACAACGGTCTGAAGTCGATGCGCTCCTCGCTCGGCAGTGGCGACTTCTTCCGCGTGCGGGCCGGGATCGGCCGCCCCCCTGGGCGCCAGGACCCCTCGGACTTCGTGCTGTCGAACTACTCGACGACCGAGCGCAAGGAACTGCCCTTCCAGATCGACCTCGCCGCCGACGCGGTCGAGACGCTGATCCGCGACGGCCTCGAGGCCACCCAGCAGCGCTTCAATTCGTAGTGCACTCCTAGAGTGCAAGCATGACCACCTTCGACCCGGGCACCCCTCCCACCGGCTCCGACGACCACGAGTTCGCCGCCTGGGCCGCGACCAAGGCCGGCGAGCTCCTGACGCAGGTTCGGACCGGCGGTCTCGAGGGCAAAGAGCTCAAGGACGCCGCGGATCTGGCCTCCCACGAGCTCCTCGTCGGCCTGCTGGCCGAGTACCGGCCCGAGGACGCGGTGCTGTCCGAGGAGGACCACCGCGGCACCGTCTCGCAGGTCGACCGCCGGACCGCGCGGAGGGTGTGGATCATCGATCCGCTCGACGGCACGCGTGAGTTCTCCGAGCCGCCGCGCGACGACTGGGCGGTGCACGTGGCGCTGTGGGAGGACGGCGATCTGGTGGCCGGTGCGGTCGCCCAACCCGCCCTCGGCACGACCTTCCACACCGGCGAGCCGCTGGGGCCGCCCCTCTTCCACAGCGGGCGACCACGCCTGGTGGTCTCCCGGACCCGCCCGCCGGCGTTCATGGACGGTCTCACCGCCGAGCTCGACGCCGAGCTGGTACCCATGGGCTCAGCGGGCGCGAAGGCGATGTCGGTGCTGCGGGGCGTCAGCGACGCGTACGTGCACGCGGGCGGTCAGTACGAGTGGGACTCGGCGGCTCCGGTTGCCGTGGCGCGCGCCGCAGGGCTGTTCACGAGCCGGGTCGACGGCTCACCGCTGACCTACAACCACGACGATCCGACGCTGCCCGACCTGATCATCTGTCGTCCGGAGCTGAGCGCGCCCATCCTCGACTTCCTAGCGGCGAATCCGCCGTCCTGATCGCCGCCACCAGCGCGACCATCCCCAGCCCCCAGCCGGCGATCACGTCGCTGAGCCAGTGCGCCTCGGCGACCAGGCGACCCCACGCCATGACGGCACCCCACAGCCCGGCGATCAGCAGGGCTACGCCCACGCGCGACGGGTGACCACGCAGCACGAGCCAGATCAGCAGGCCCGCTGCCACCACGGCGACCCCGGTGTGACCCGAGGGGAACGATCCGGGAAGCTGGCTGGCGATCGCGGGGTGCGGGAAGACGTGCTTGAGGGTCCAGGTGATCACCCCGACCCCGCCGAGGCCGATGATGGCGGCGAGCAGAGGTCCTGATTCCCGACGGCGCATGGAGACGATCAGCGCGATCGCCCCGATGACCAAGCACGCCAGCCAGGGCTGTCCCACCACCTGCAGGAACCGCGCGACATGGGTCGCCGTGCTCCAGGTGATCGGCAAGTAGTGCAGGGCCACCCGGCGGTCGAGGTCATCCAGCGGCCCGTGGCAGAGGATCTCCACGCCGCTGACGACGGCCAGAACAGCGCCGATCGTCGCCACTCCGGTGCTCCCTCGCATGCGCCCAGGGTAGGAGGCGCGGTAGACATGGCGTATGGCGGCTCCCGCGATCGAGATCGACGTCGATGACAAGGTCGTGCGGGTCAGCAATCCTGATCGCGTCTACTTCGATCAGCTCGGGCTGACGAAGCTCGATCTCGTCGAGTACTACCTGTCGGTCGGGCCTGGCATCGTCAACGCCCTGCGCGAACGGCCGTGCATGCTGCATCGCTACCCGACCGGGCTCTCGGGGGAGAAGGTGCACCAGAAGCGGATCCCGTCAGGTGCACCGCCCTGGGTCGAGACGGTCGAGCTCTTCTTCCCGCGATGGAAGCGCACGGCCGACGAGCTCTGCGTCACCGAGTTGGCTCAGGTGATCTGGGCCGTCCAGATGTCCACTGTCGAGTTCCACCCCTGGAACAGCCGCCGCGACGACGTCGAAAAGCCCGACGAATGGCGCATCGACCTCGACCCCATGCCGCAGTGCCCTCTGCCGACGGTGCGGCGCGTGGCCCACGTCGTCCACGAGGTGCTCGACGAGCTCGGCGCCGTCGGCTGGC
>JBQCJL010000180.1:0-2456 GCA_051952795.1 Marmoricola sp. | reverse complement strand
CTACTATTTCTTCCCGCTCCTCAAGCGCATGCGCGACTCGCTTCCCGGCTGGCTGCCCTTGGTCGGCGTCGACCTGGGTGACACCAACCTCGTACCGGTCGACTACGTGGCCAAGGCGATGGACTACCTCGCTCACGTCCCCGGACACGACGGCGAAGCCTTCCATCTGGTCAATCCCGAGCCGCAGAACACGGTCGAGATGATCAACATGTTCGCGTCCGCGGCCGGAGCGCCGCAGTTCGCGACGCCGATCGACCGGTCCGTGACGGGGAAGCTCCCCACCGGACTGCTCCCCGCCTCGCTGCGCCCCGGCGCTCTGGTCGCGGCCGCGCTGCGCCAGCCGATCGTCCATGCGGCGCTGAATCAGACCATCGGCCGCCTCGGCATTCCGGCCGAGGTCCTGGAGCACACCTCGTTCCCAGCCGTCTACGCCACCAAGCGCACCGAGAAGGCGCTGTCCGGGAGCGGGATCGCGGTTCCCGACCTCGAGTCGTACGCCGGGACCCTCTGGTCCTACTGGGAGGAGTACCTGGACGACTCCATCACCAAGAACAAGGCGGCCGTCGCGGCCCTCAAGGGCAAGACCGTGGTCATCACCGGTGCCTCGTCGGGCATCGGCCTGGTCACCGCCCTGCAGGTGGCCAAGGCCGGCGCGATCCCGATCCTGGTCGCTCGCGGCAAAGGCAAGCTGGAGGCCACCAAGGCGGTCATCGAAGCGGCGGGCGGCGAGGCGCACACCTACGCCTGCGACCTGTCCGACCTGGAGGCGATCGACGGGCTCACCGCCCAGCTCTCGAAGGACTTCGAGCACATCGACTACGTGGTCAACAACGCGGGCCGCTCGATCCGGCGCTCATTGAAGCTCAGCGAGGAGCGCTTCCACGACTTCGAGCGGACCATGCAGCTGAACTACTTCGGCGCGATCCGCCTGGTGATCGGGCTGCTGCCCAAGATGCGCGAGCAGCACAGCGGGCACATCGTGAACATCTCCTCGATCGGGGTGCTCACCAATCCCCCGCGCTTCTCCGCGTATGTGGCCTCCAAGGCGGCCTTGGACGCGTGGAGCAACGTCGTCAGCTCCGAGCTCGTGGGCGATGGGGTGACGTTCACCAGCATCCACATGCCGCTCGTGCGCACGCCGATGATCGCGCCCACCAAGCTCTACGACCGATTCCCGACGATCAGCCCGGCCCAGGCCGCCGAGAAGATCGTCACGGCTCTGGTCGACAAGCCGCACGAGATCAACACCCTCACGGGCAACCTCGGCGCGCTGGCCCACACGCTCGCTCCCAAGGCCGCGTTCCGCGTCCTCAACATGGCCTACCAGGTCTTCCCGGACTCGCACGCAGCGCGCGGTGCTGCGCCCGTGGCAGCCGTGCCCGATGGGGAGCCGGCGGGCAAGCCGACCGAGCAGATGCTGCTGGCGCGGACTTTGCCGGGCGTCCACTGGTGAGGGACCCGCGCCGTCCCTAGGACAGCAGCAGCGGGATCCGGCGTTCACGCTCCGTGATGGAGCCGTGGTAGCCCACCAGCCTGAACTCATGCGGATGGTCGGTGCTGGACAGCACCGCGAAGTCGCGGAGCGAGGCAACGACCACGTCCCCGAAGCGCGGCCGGATGCGATCGTCGACCGCGCCGAACCATCCCTCCGCCTGCGCCTCGTCGAACGTGAGGATCGCCGCATCGTCGGGACTGATCGCGTCCCGCCACCGCCGCTGGACGATGTCCGCGTCGCCGTCGCAGTACAGATAGCGCAGACGCGCCTCGCCCCCGATGAGCGTGATGCCGTCACGCAGACCCGGGGTGGCATCGACGTCGAACTTGCGGTCCCCCGGGATGTCGACCATGCCGTGGTCCGCGGTGACCAGCATGCGCACCGAGTCCGGCAGAGCCGACCGGAGCTGCTCGAGGCTGGCATCGATCAGCCGGAGCTGCGCCCGCCAGTCCGGGGAGTCCACGCCGTGCCGGTGGCCGATCCAGTCGAGGTCGCCCTCGTAGACGTAGGTCAGCGAAGGGTGCCGCCGCGCCGCTCCCACCGTTTGCGCCAGACGCTCCCCGAAGCGATCGGCATGGAGGTAGGCAGCGCCGCGCTGTGACGCCCGGGTGAGACCGGACGCGGCGTAGTCCCGCGGACCGACCGCGCTGACCGCGACGCCTGCTGCGGAGAGCCGCTCGAAGGCGGTCGGCTCGGACTGCCACTCCTCGGGCACGATGTCCTTGTCCCACATCAGCGCGTTGAGCAGGCGATCCGTGCCCGGGATCCGCGAGGTGTACCCGACGACGCCGTGACGGCTGGGTGGTAGCGCCGTCCCCAGCGAGGTGAGCGACGTCGCCGTGGTCGACGGAACCTCCGAGGTCGCCGCGACACTCGCCAACGAGGTGAGGAACGGCGCGTACGCCGCGTGCTCGCGCAGCAGCACCTCGCCAAGCCCGTCCACGAGGACGACGACATAGGC
>JBQCJL010000179.1:0-4711 GCA_051952795.1 Marmoricola sp. | reverse complement strand
CGCCCCACGATGATCGAATGCCGCCATGACAAAGCGTGTGGTGGTCTGGGGAACCGGTGTGGTCGGGACGATGGTGATCGCCGAGATCATGAAGAGCCCGGCCTTCGAGTTGGTCGGGGTCGGCGTCAGCAACCCGGCCAAGGTCGGCAAGGACGTCGGCGAGATCTGCGGGATCGACGCCACCGGTGTGATCGCCACCGATGACGTCGAGGCCCTGATCGCACTCGCACCGGACGCCCTGGTCCACTACGGGCCGACCGCCCAGTACGCCGACGACAACATCCGCGTGATGTCCGCCTTCCTGCGCGCCGGCATCGATGTCTGCTCGACCGCGATGACCCCGTGGGTCTGGCCGACCATGAAGCAGAATCCGCCGAACTGGATCGACGCGATCACCCAGGCCTGCGAGGAAGGCCGCGCATCCTGCTTCACGACCGGCATCGACCCGGGCTTCGCCAACGACTTGTTTCCGATGACCCTGATGGGGCTGTGCGGAGAGGTGCAGAGCGTCCGCGCGTCGGAGCTGCTCGACTACACCGACTATGAGGGCGACTACGAGGACGAGATGGGCATCGGGCGTCCGCCGGAGTTCACCCCGCTGCTGGAGATTCCGGACCTGCTCATCATGGCGTGGGGCGCGACCGTGCCGATGATCGCCCACGCCGTCGGCATCGAGTTGGACGACATCACCACCACCTGGGAGAAGTGGGTGACGCCGACCGATCGCAAGACCGCCAAGGGCGTCATCGAGGCGGGCAACGTCGCCGCCATCCGGTTCACGATCAACGGCGTCTTCCAGGGCCGCGAGGTGATCACGCTCGAGCACGTCAACCGGATCGGCCTCGACGCCGCGCCGGAGTGGCCGGCGGGCTCGGCCGACGACGTCTATCGCGTCGACATCCTCGGTTCTCCCTCGATCTCCCAGGAGACCGCGTTCCGGTTCACCGACGGCTCCGGCCGCGCCCCCGCCGTCGCCGGCTGCCTGGCCACCGGACTGCGGGCGCTCAACGCCGTCCCGGCCGTGAACGACCTCCCGCCGGGCTGGGTGACCGCCCTGGATCTCCCACTCATTCCCGGCGTCGGGACGATTCGCTAAGCCGGCCTACCGCTTCGTCGGGACACAGTTCAGGACATACGGTCCGTGAAGGACATATCCGGCGTCACCGGTCACATCTCCTGAATTGTGCCCATCGTTCCGGGCTGCCCACGCGCCTCGACCCGCCATGATGTTCTCCATGCGTCGAAGCAGCCGATGGCAGAGCGTCCCGCGACAGGACGGACGACGATTCATCATCACCGGCGCCAACAGCGGCATCGGTCTGGAGGCCGCGCGGGCGCTGGCCCACCAGGGTGCCCACGTGGTCCTCGCCTGCCGCAGCGAGGAGAAGGGCGAGGCGGCTGCGCGGGACATCGGGCGTACGGATGGCTCCGTGGAGGTGCGCCAGCTCGACGTCTCGGATCTCTCCTCGGTGCGGTCCTTCGCGGCCCAGGTCGACGCGGTCGACGTCCTGATCAACAACGCCGGCATCCTGGGCGTGCCGTTCAGTCGCAGCGTCGACGGCTTCGAGCTCCAGCTCGCGACCAACCACCTCGGCCACTTCGCGCTGTCTCTCCTCCTGCTCCCGCGAATCACCGATCGGGTGGTGGTGGTGAGCTCGCAGAGCCACCGGCACGGTGATCTCCAGCTCGACGACCTGGACTGGACCCGGCGCGGCTACTCGGCGTACGCCGCCTACGGCGCCTCCAAGCTGGCCAACATGCTCTTCCTCGCGGAGCTCCAACGACGCCTGACCGCCGACGGGTCGACGCTGCGCGTCACCGGCGGGCACCCGGGCACGACGGCCTCCAACATCACCTCGGGCGCCACCGCCGGCCGCCATCGTGTGATGAGCGCCATCGGGCTCTGGGGTCACAGCCTGGTCGGCATGCCGTCGGCGCAGGGTGCGCTCCCCATCCTGTACGCCGCGACCATGGACGTCCCGGGCAACACCTACATCGGACCCGATCGACTGCGGGAGATGAGCGGGTGGCCCACGGGCGTGGGGCGGTCACGGGCGGCGATCGACCCCGACCTCGCGAAGCGAGCGTGGGTGACCTGGGAGGAGCTGACCGGCGTCCGCTACCCCGGCGGGGCGCTGACGTAGTCCCCGAGACCTGCACAAACCTGCAGTTGCATGTTCCCGCTGCGTCCAGCGGCGGAGGCGGCTGCGAACGTGGCCGACACTAGAGAGGCAAGCTCGACGGGTCCCAGGGGGACATGGGGAGGAACGCACGATGAAGAAGACACTCAAGGTTCTCAGCATCGCCTGCACGATCTGGGCGGTCACCGGTATCGGCGTTGCGGCACAGGCCGCACCATCGGCCAGCCACGCGCAGGGACACACGCTGGTGCGCCCCGCCGACACCGGCTGGGGTCCGACCTAGGCCGAGTCGTCCTCGCTCGCCCGCTGCTCTCGGCCCATGGCGTGGCCGAGCTGGAAGCGGGTCTCGACGCCATACTCCGCCTTTAGTGAGGCGACGTAGTTCGCGTAGGTACGGATGCCCACGCCCATGCGCTTGGCGCTGGCGGAGTCGCTGTGTCCCTCGATGAGCATGCGCTTGGTCATGTCACGGACGTCGTCGGCGATGGCCCGCTCGGTCTGCTCATGGCGATCGACGAAGGGCGTGCCGCGCTCCCACGAGCGCTCGAAGATGTCGACCAGGTAGCTCACCAGACCCGGTTCGTGGATCGCGATGGCGATGGCTGCGCCCTCGGGCCCCGGCACGATCGCGATCCGACGGTCCACGACGATCAGCCGCTTGAAGAACTCGTCGAGCGTGCGCACCTGCGCACCCCGCCGGGTCACCTCCGAGACGTAGCTCTGCGTGGTGCTGCTGCGGCGCGCCGAGTGCTGGTAGAGCGTGCGCAGACTGACGCCGCGATCGAGGGCACGGGTGTCGCGTTCGATCGCCTGCGCGAGCTGATCGCTGGGACGCGCGCCGTCCGGTTGGGCGGTGAGCAGCTCGTAGCGGGCATCGCCCACGAGTGACTCGAGGAAGCGGTTGATGTTCCCCCAGCCACCGATCCGCGTCACCGGCTCGTTGTCGAGGGAGTGCTGGCGGTAGGTCTGCCCGAGGTCGGAGAAGGCGTGCGCCCAGCGTGCCGACTCCGCCATCAGCTCGGCCGCACGCATGCTCAAGGGTGCGACCACCCGTGCCTGCACGACGGCCGGGTCGACCGGGATCCAACCGTCGCTCTCCTCGCTCAGCAGTCCGAGCTCGACGAGCAGCTCGAGCGCACCGCGCTCGGGTGAGTCGCTGGCGTAGAGCTCCTCGTCATTGGGCAGCGCGCCCCGCTCGACGGCCTCGCGATAGATCTCGCCGGCCCGCTGCTCCAGGAGCGCCCGCTGTGCGGGCCCGAACTCGGCGGGGATGGGAGCCACATCGCCATTTTGCCCCAGGACCGGAGTTACCACGCGCGATCGCGGATCTCGAGCCGGTGCTTGCGAGGTTGTGCAGTGCACGAACGTGCGCGCCGTTCCGTCTGGAAGCCGCGTGCGGGCCGTGGCAGCCTGAAGGTGTTCCCAATCGTGGGGAGGCACTCAGCAGGAGGCGGCGAGTGCCGTCTCGCAGGGCGCTCGCGGGGCCAGCCCATTCCCCCCGACTGCGGCGAAAGCCGTAGTGGCCGGCCCCGCGAGAGCGTTTTCTGGAGCAGTTTCCTCAACGGACCTCGAGCGTCGCCTGCCACGTCCGGCCGGACGCGCTCGAGGACAGGCGATAGCTGCCCGGGGAATCCACTTCGATGGCTGCGACCGTCGTGCCGCGCACGGAGGTCAGCGGCACGCTGAGCCAGTGCGAACCCCCGCTGGGTCCGGTGACCTGCGGCAGTGCCCAGGCATGACCCGGGTCGGGCGTCGCGGCCTTCAGCGTGATGAGGACGCTGGTCCCCGGACGAGCGCAGTAGCTCCCCGTGTTCGCCTGCGTGAGCGCCTTGGCGATCGGAGGAACGTCACTGGCCGGCAGCGCTGTGCAGGCCGCAGCCGCGGGATGCTGGCCGCAGCCCGCGAGCGTCGCGACCACAACAGAAACGGTGGCGCCCGCTAGGGGGCGCCACCGCTCTCCTGTGAGGAGGTGCATCAGCCAGATCAGCCCTGGTCGGTCGCCGAGTTGTAGTACAGCGAGCAGCCGCCGGTGCCGTTCTTGTTGTTGCTGTAGAGGCTCTGGACGGCGAAGTTGGTGCCGTTCAGAGTGACCACGCCGGAGATTCCGTACGACCAGGCGCACTTGTCGCCGTTCTCGCCACCGGTGGTGTTGTCGGCGTCGTCGCGCCACGCCTCGGTGCTACCGGGCAGCGGGTCGGTCAGAGTCTCGGCGTATTCGTGGCCACCGACGATGGTGACGCCCTCGGTTGCCGAGTTCACGCCCGACGAGCCCGTCGCCACGTACCCGGCACCACAGGAGCCGGCCGCATCCGGGATGTACGGCAAGTTGGTGAACGTGGTGTTCTGGCCGTTGAGGGTGGCATTGCTGTGCCAGGCGCAGTACTGCGTCTTGAAGCCCGACGGCGTCACGCCATGCGGTGAGGCGACCACGCTCTGCACATTGGTGCCGCCGACGCCGAAGGGCACCGCGGCCCGGTGGGCCTCGCTCTGGATCGCCGACTGGCTGGCACGTGAGGGCGACTTGACGCCGTTGTCGACCCCGGTTCCGGCGAGCACGCTGGAGCCGGGGT
>JBQCJL010000178.1:0-7685 GCA_051952795.1 Marmoricola sp. | reverse complement strand
GACCACCCCCCGCAGTGGCCGCAGCGACCGGGCCTGGTCGCTCGCCTCGCCACGAGCCACCACGAACCCGTCGACATCGCGCCCGGCGAAGTTCACCTTCACCCGAGCGCCCGGCACGGCCGAGTCGGCCATCGTCACCGGGACGAGGTACTCGAACGGACGGTCGAGATGTGCCAGCGGCACGTCCACCAGGACGCTAGCGACCGGATCGGTCGCTGCGATGGCGACCTCGGCGACGATCGGCTTCTTGCGGGAACGCGCAACGGCGGGGACCAGCGCTAGCTGATCCCCGCCGTCGTCATCGTTCGAAGCCATGAACGAAATATTTCAGAGGTCACCGACAAGCGTGCCGATGGTGCTTGAGTGGCAACGCAGCCAATCAGACGCCAGCGGCCTTCTTGAGCTCGTCCACGCGGTTGGTCTTCTCCCAGGTGAACTCCGGCAGCTCGCGACCGAAGTGACCGTAGGCCGAGGTCTTCGCGTAGATCGGGCGCAGCAGGTCGAGGTCGCGGACGATCGCCGCCGGGCGCAGGTCGAAGACCTCGATGACGGCCTTCTGGATCGCCGCGACCGGAACCGTCTCGGTGCCGAAGGTCTCGATGAAGACGCCGACGGGCTGAGCCTTGCCGATCGCGTAGGCCACCTGAGCCTCGCAGCGGCGGGCCAGGCCCGCGGCCACGACGTTCTTGGCGACCCAGCGCATCGCGTACGCAGCCGAGCGGTCGACCTTCGACGGGTCCTTGCCCGAGAACGCGCCGCCACCGTGGCGAGCCATGCCGCCGTAGGTGTCGACGATGATCTTGCGACCGGTCAGGCCGGCGTCACCCATCGGGCCGCCGATGACGAAGTTGCCCGTGGGGTTGACCAGCAGGCGGTAGCCCTCCGAGGGGATGTCGAACGTGGCCAGGATCGGGTCGATGACGTGCTTCTTGATGTCGGGCTGCAGCTGCGACTCCAGGTCGACGCCGTCCTCGTGCTGCGTCGAGAGCACCACGGTGTCGATCCGGACCGCGCGGTCCTCGTCGTCGTACTCGATGGTGACCTGGGTCTTGCCGTCGGGACGCAGGTACGGCAGCGTGCCGTTCTTGCGCACCTCGGTGAGACGCTCCGACAGCCGGTGCGCAATGGTGATCGGCAGCGGCATGAGCACGTCGGTGTCGTCGCAGGCGTAGCCGAACATCAGGCCCTGGTCGCCGGCGCCCTGCTTCTCGATCGCGTCGACCGAGCCGGTACGGCTCTCCAGCGCGGTGTCGACGCCCTGCGCGATGTCCGGGGACTGGGCGCCGATGGCGATCTGCACGCCGCAGGTGCGGCCGTCGAAGAACATGGCACCGTCGTCGTAGCCGATCTCGACGATCTTGTCGCGGACGAGCTGGGCGATCGGGGCGTAGGTGCTCGTGGTCACCTCACCGGCGACGACGACGAGACCTGTCGTGAGCAGCGTCTCGACGGCGACACGGCTGTGCGGGTCGCCGGCCAACAACGCGTCCAAGACGGTGTCGCTGATGGCGTCGGCGATCTTGTCGGGGTGTCCCTCGGTAACGGATTCCGAGGTGAACAGTCGTCCGGTCAACGCAACTCTCCTGAATAGCTGTGGCGTGGTGCTGCTCACCCTAACTACCCGCATCGCCCGCCGGATCAGGGGTCTCACATACGGTGGGCCCATGCCGGCGCCTTTGACCCACGGTCCGCTGATGGCCGACCTCGTCCTCGAAGGCGGCGGCGTCAAGGGCGTGGCGCTCGTCGGGGCGATCTGCGGCCTCGTCGACGCGGGATATTCCTTCGGGCGGATCGCCGGAACCTCGGCGGGGGCGATCGTCGGCGCCGTCGTCGCCGCGATGAACGCCTATGGCGAGCCGCTCACCTCGTTGCCCGAGGTTCTGGGCACGCTCGATCTCGGGGCGCTCGCCGACCGCGGGCGCCCCGGGGACCTGTTGGGCCCGCTCACCGCCTTCCGCGCCGGGCGCCGGGCCGCGGACGCCGTGAACATCGTGCTCGACGCGGCCGCCTTCCGCGGCGACCGCCTGGAGAGATGGCTCGACGACCTCCTCAAGAACTTCGGGGTGACCACGTTCGCCGATCTCCTGCTCGACGATCCGGGCGTGTCCGACAGCGAGAGCGCGGACTACCGCCTGGTGGTGATGGCCAGCGACCTCAGCCGCAAGCGGCTCGCCCGGCTGCCGTGGGACTACCCGATCTATCACCTGCATCCCGACCAGCAGTCCGTGGCGACGGCGGTCAGAGCCTCAGCGGCCACCCCGTTCGTCTTCCGCCCCGTCGAGCTGCCCGGCCCGCTGGGCACCGCGACGCTGGTGGACGGCGGCCTGCTCTCCAACTACCCGGTGGACGTGTTCGACCGGCATGACGGTCGCGCGAGCCGGTGGCCGACCATCGGAATCCGGCTCGACGCCCTCAGCGCCGACACCGAGCGCCTGCATCTTCGCCCCGTCGAAGGGCCCGTCGCCCTAGGGTTGGCGGTGATCGAGACGGCTATCGACGGCAATCAGGCCGAGCACCTGCTGTCCCTCAGCAACCAGGCGCGGAGCATCCACGTACCGGCGGACGGGATCGGCAGCTTCGACTTCAGCCTCACCGACAGCCAGCGCAGCACGCTGTTCGAGAACGGCTACCGGGCAGCCTCGGAGTTCCTGAGCCGCGAAGCGCTCAGCCGTTGAGTCGCGAAGCGCTCAGCCGTTGAGTCGCGAAGCGCTCAGCCGTTGAGTCGCGAAGCGACCTGATCCCAGATCACCGCTGCCAGGGCACTCTTGGTGCCGTGCTCGACGGGGATCTCGGAACCGTCCGCGCCCAGCACGATGGCCTCGTTCTCCGAGGCTCCGAAGACCTTGCCGCCGCTGACGTCGTTCACCACGAGGAGGTCGCAGCCCTTGCGCGCCAGCTTGGCGCGTGCGTGGTCGAGCACGCTGGCGTTCGCGTCGCCGGTCTCGGCGGCGAAGCCGACGATGACCTGGTCGGGACGGGTCCGGGCGGCGACCACGCCCAGCAGGATGTCGGGGTTCTCGATCAGCTCGATCACCGGCGCGGTCCCGTCCGGTGACTTCTTGATCTTGGCCTCATGTGGATGCAACGGGCGGAAATCGGCCGGTGCAGCCGCCATCACGACGGCATCGGCGTCGCGTGCCGCGAGGTCCACCTGCTCCTGCATCTCGATGGTGGTCTCGACATGGACCACCTTCACGCCCGCGGGGTCCGGGAGCGACGTGTTGGCGGCGACCAGCACCACCTCGGCGCCGCGAGCAGCCGCGGTGCGGGCGAGCGCATAGCCCTGCAGGCCGCTCGAGCGGTTGCCGAGGAAGCGGACCGGGTCGAGGAACTCCCGGGTTCCCCCCGCGGAGACGACGACGCGTCGTCCGGCCAGGTCCTGGCTTCCCGAGCGCTCGAGGACGTCGAGTGCGAAGGCGAAGATCTCGACCGGGTCGGGCAGGCGGCCCTTACCGGTGTCCACGCCGGTGAGACGGCCCTCAGCGGGCTCGATGACGACAGCACCCCGAGCGCGGAGGGTGGCGACGTTCTCCTGGGTGGCGGGGTGCTCCCACATCTCGGTGTGCATCGCCGGCGCGAACACGACCGGACAGCGAGCGGTGAGGAGCGTGTTGGTGAGCAGATCGTCGGCGAGGCCGTGGGCGGCCTTGGCCAGGATGTCGGCCGTGGCGGGCGCTACCAGCACGAGGTCGGCGCTCTGGCCGATCCGCACGTGCGGCACCTCGTGCACGTTGTTCCAGACCTCGGTGGCGACCGGGCGCCCGGAGAGGGCTGCCCACGTCGGTGCGCCGACGAACTCGAGGGCGGCGGCGGTCGGGACCACCGTCACGTCGAAGTCCGCGCCGCGACCGGATTCCTTGAATCGCCGCAGCAGCTCGCAGGCCTTATAGGCAGCAATCCCGCCGGACACGCCCAGGACGACGTGACGACGGGATTGCTGGGAATCCATGACGAGCCTTAGGCCAGGGGGTCGGCGAAGGGGTCGACCGGTGCCTCGGCAGCGGCGGCCGAGCCGGCGACCGCGGTGACGCCGTCGATCGAGGACACGGCCTCGGTGGGGTCGACCTCGGCACAGGTCAGCAGGTCCTCGTTGATCTCGCGGAGCGCGATCGACAGCGGCTTCTCCTGGACGTGGGTCTCCACGAGCGGGCCGACGTACTCGAGCAGACCCTCACCGAGCTGCGAGTAGTAGGCGTTGATCTGCCGAGCGCGCTTGGCTCCGTAGAGCACCAGGCGGTACTTGGAGTCGGTCTTGGTCAGCAGGTCGTCGATCGGCGGGTTGGTAATACCCTCCGCGACCGGCTTGTTGGCGGACACGCTCATCGAGCCTCACAAACGTTGTATGTCGAAGGTCAGCTGCGGACTGATGTCCGCCTACTGTGCGCAGGGATGGCGCTCAGGACCTCATCAACTCTACCAATTCGGCGGCCGCATCGGGAATCGACACATTGACGACGGTGGCGTCGAACTCCGATTCGGCGGCCAACTCCTCCCGCGCGGTCTCCAGACGGCGAGCACGCTCGGCCTCCGTCTCGGTACCCCGGCCGACGAGGCGCCGGACCAGTTCCTCCCAGCTCGGCGGTGCGAGGAAGACGAACCGAGCCTCCGGCATGCGCTCCCGCACCTGCCGAGCCCCTTGGAGGTCGATCTCGAGGAGGGCCAGCCTGCCGGCAGCCAGAGCGTCCAGCGCCGGCTGGCGCGGTGTCCCGTAGCGCGCTGCCCGATGCACCACCGCCCACTCGAGCAGCTCGTCGTCGGCGATCATCGCGTCGAAGGCCGCATCGTCGACGAAGTGGTAGTGCACCCCGTCGATCTCGCCCGGGCGCGGCTTCCGGGTCGTCACCGAGACCGAGATCCAGACGTCCGCGTAGTGCTCGCGCAGGTACGCCGCGACGCTGCCCTTCCCGACAGCGGTCGGACCCGCGAGGACGGTCAGGCGGCGTGCTTCGATGGCCGCGGGCACGGCGTCAGTCCTGCGGGAACTCGGCGATGAGCGCCGCGACCTGCTTGACGCCCAGTCCGCGCACCCGGCGGGACGGCGCGATCCCCAGACGCTCCATGACCTGCTCGGCCCGCACCTTGCCGACCCCCGGGAGGGACTGCAGCAGCTCGCTCACACGGAGCTTGGCCACCACGTCGTTGTGGGCCGCCTCCGCCAGCACCTCGGCGATCGAGGCGCCGGAGTGCTTGAGGCGGTTCTTGACGGCGGCCCGCTCACGACGCGAAGCAGCGGCCTTGTCGAGGGCTGCCTGACGTTGTTCCGGAGTCAGCGGGGGTAGAGCCACCAGCGAGCCTTTCGTGGATTTCAGATCGGGGCGACGCACCGCGAACCGCGGCACGATCGGCAGCAATCTACATGCCCAGATCGAGCTGGCAGACGTCGCGCACCTCTTGGTCGATCGCGGCGGCGGCGGACACCGGCGTGGGTGCGCTCAAGGTGTCCGCGGCGGCCGCGATCGCCTGTCGCTGGGCGGCGGTCAGACCGGCCGGCGTGTGGCCGCCGGCGAAGTCGGCGGGCCGGTGTCCGGTCGCCGCGATCGCCGACTTGAGACTCGCGATGGCGGTGGTGAGGGCGGTCCAGGACGCGGCCACATCCGACGGAGCGGTGGAAGTCAGCGTCTGGAACAGGCTGAGATTGTCGACCAGTGCGGTCGGATCCCCGGAGGTGACGATGTCGCTGATCCGGCTCTGGTTGTCACGCAGAGCCTTGCAGTACGCCGAGGGCGAGGACGAGTCGCTGCCGCGCAGGCGCGGGACCACGACCGTGGCCAGACCCGCGATCGCCACCAGGGCGACCAGCGTCAGGCTCACCGTGCGGGCGCGCATCAGGTGCCCACGACCTCGCGGAACTCCGCAGCCGTACGACGGACCACGTCGCTCAGGGCCGTCGCCTCCGGCCCGACGCTGAGCAGCTCCCGCGAGCTGGACGGCACCACCAGGTCGAGCGCACCCTCGAAGATCCGGCGCACGTCGGCGGCGGTGCCGCCCTGCGCGCCGATGCCGGGAACCAGGAGCGGGCCCGCAATGGCCAGTGACGTGTCCGGCTTCTCGATCGTCGCGCCAACGACAGCGCCGAAGGAGCCCAGGGCGGCGCCGGCGTTGAGCTCACGGAGCTCACGGAGCACCGATGTGGCGACGGTCTCCCCCGATGCCGTCACGGACCGCTGCAGCTCAGCGGCCTCCGGATTGGAGGTCAGCGCGAGCACGAAGACACCGGCGTCGTTGCGACGCGCGGTCTCGATCATCGGCGCCAGGCTTCCGAACCCCAGATACGGCGATGCGGTGATGGCATCCACCGCGAGCGGGGCCGTCTGGTCGAGGTAGGCGTCGGCGTAACCCTGCGCGGTCGAGCCGATGTCACCGCGCTTCACGTCGAGGATCACCTGCGCACCCGCCTCGCGGCAGATCGCGATCGTGCGCTCGAGGATCGCGATCCCCCGCGATCCGAACCGCTCGAAGAAGGCGGACTGCGGCTTGATCGCGGCGGCGACCGGACCGAACGCCTCGGCGGCCGTGAGCGCGAACCGCTCGAGGCCCTGCACGTCGTCGCTCAGCCCCCAGGCCTCCAGCAGCGTTGCGTGCGGGTCGATGCCCGCACACAGGGGGCCACGCTCGTCGAGCGCTGCCCGCAGGCGTTCACCGAAGGAACTCATCGCGCTCCCTTCGCCAGCTCGTGGTTGATCTTGGCGGGCCAGAACGGACCCTCGTAGATGAAGGCGGTGTAGCCCTGCAACAGCGTGGCACCCGCATCCAGGCGCGCTCGGGCATCCGAGGCCGTGGCGATGCCGCCGACGCCGATGATCACCGGTCGCGGCCCAAGTCGCCCGCGCAGCATGGCGACCACCGCGTCCGCTCGCTCCCGGAGAGGTGCGCCGGACAGTCCGCCGCCGCCCGCGGCCTCGACCTCGGCAGCGCTCGAGCGCAGACCCTCGCGGCTGATCGTGGTGTTGGTGGCCACGACGCCGTCGAGCTCGAGCGCGAGCGTCAGGTCGGCCACGGCGAGGACGTCCTCATCGGCCAGGTCAGGAGCGATCTTGACCAGCAGCGGCACCCGGTTCGCGGTGGTCTCGTCGGCGACGCGACGCACGTGCCGCAGCAGCGGCTCCAGTCGCTCCACCGCTTGCAGGCTCCTCAGCCCCGGGGTGTTCGGCGACGACACGTTGACCACCACGTAGTCCGCGAACGGGCTGAGCAGCCGGGTGCTCTTGGCGTAGTCCGCGAGCACGGCGCCCTCGTCGTCCTCGGGCACCACCTTGGTCTTGCCGATGTTGATGCCCAACGGCGGTCGCGAGACGTCCTTCCCGCTCTTCGCCCGCCGGGCCAGCCGCCGGGCGACGACCTCGGCACCGTCGTTGTTGAACCCCATCCGGTTCACGACCGCACGATCCCGCGGGAGACGCGCGAGGCGTGGCTTCGGGTTGCCCGGCTGCGGCTCTCCGGTGATGGTGCCGATCTCGATGGAGCCGAAGCCGAGGGCGGCCAGCGCGTCGATACCGGTGCCGTTCTTGTCGAAGCCGGCAGCGAGGCCCAGAACACCCGGAAAGGTCAGCCCCATCGCCTCGACCGCCCGAGAGCGCTTCCGCGCCAGGGCGCCGTAGGTCGGAACGGCGACCGGCCCTGCCGCGCGAATGGCGGCGAAGGCGGCGTGATGGGCCTGTTCGGGATCGGTGCGCGTCAGCAGGTGA
>JBQCJL010000177.1:0-6963 GCA_051952795.1 Marmoricola sp. | reverse complement strand
GGCGGCTGCTTGCCGGTCGCGGCCCGCCACGAGGCATCGACCAGCTTCTTGCCGGCGGATCCGCTGAGCTTCTCCGCGACGCGCGACATCACCTTCCAGGCGCGCGGCGTCGACTCCTTGGCGGCACGCTTCTTCTTGCCCATATCCCTCACCCTATGACGTCGACGACGTGGTCTGTTGACTGATCCCGGTCGTCAGCACGGCGGCGAGCTCGCCGGGATGGCGGCTGGCGAGCAGCCAGTACGGCGCGGGGTCTCGCGGATCGTCGATCGGCACACGCACCGACTCCTTCAGGTAGGGCCGCAGGAGGAAGAAGGCGCGCGCGTCGGCCTCCATGCCCGCTGCCCGCCGGGTCTGCTCGGCGTCCAAGACCTCTGGATTCCCGAGGAAGCGCAGCTCGATGT
Organism: Marmoricola sp.; assembly: GCA_051952795.1. GTDB lineage: Bacteria > Actinomycetota > Actinomycetes > Propionibacteriales > Nocardioidaceae > Marmoricola. The sequence continues at coordinate 6,559 of JBQCJL010000177.1, read as the reverse complement.
GCGCGGCATCCGCGTACAGCACGCCATCCACGACAGCGACCCGAGCGCTCCCGATCTTGAGCAGAAGCATCAGGGTGAGGACGACGCACACCGCGGTGACGCCCCAGGCCACCCATGCGGCCGTCGCGACGATGAACGCGATCCAGATGCTGGCGAGGAACATCGTCGCCTGGACCCACCAGCGGATCGGGACGGTGAGCCGCTCGTGGTAGCTGGTGGTGTTCCCGATCGGCATGGTGACTAGCCTCCCACCCCGAGCGCATCCGGACGCGGGTAGGGTCGGCCTACGTGACTGCCTCCGGAGTCCGTCTGCCGATCCAACGGCTCGACGACGGCCTACCTCTCCCCGCGTACGCGCACGACGGCGATGCCGGTGCCGACCTGTACGCCCGGGAGGCCGTCGATCTCCAGCCCGGCGAGCGCCGGCTGGTTCCCACCGGGATCGCGATCGCCCTCCCACCGGGCTACGTGGGCCTGGTGCACCCGCGGTCTGGGCTCGCGACCAAGATCGGCCTCTCGATCGTGAACGCCCCCTGGACCGTCGATGCCGGCTACCGCGGGGAGATCAAGGTGTGTCTCATCAACCTCGACCCCGCCACACCCATCCGTCTCGAGCGGGGCGATCGGATCGCGCAGCTGGTCATCCAGCGCGTGGAGCGCGCCGACTTCGTCGAGACCGACCAGCTGGACACCACTGCGCGCGGCGCGGATGGGCACGGATCGACCGGAGGATTCACCGCATGAGGTTGCGACGCAAGGACACCACGGCGCCGGAGGTGCCCGAGGAGTCGGCGGAGGTGATCGAGCCGGCCGCGGGACCGCACGATGCCGCGGACGTGGGATCCCTCGACGGCTATCTGGACTTCGGTGCGCTCCTCGTGCCGGTGACGGACGTCGAGCTGCGTCTCAACATCGACGAGGCCACCGGCCGGGTGATGTCGCTGGCGTGGCTCACCGAGGAGGCCGGTCTGGAGGTCAGCGTCTTCGCCGCCCCGCGCACCCCGGGCGTCTGGGACGAGTTGAGGCCGCAGCTCGCGGCCGATGCGGCGCAACGCGGCGGCACGGTGGACAGCGCCACCGGTCCCTACGGGGACGAGGTGATCTGCTCCTTGCCGGTACAGCTTCCGGACGGCACGGGTGCGATCCAGGCGACACGGATCTTCGCCCACCAGGGTCCGCGCTGGCTCCTGCGGGGCGCCCTGATGGGCCGTCCCGTTGCCGAGCCCGAGGCCGCGGAGCCTTGGTACGCTCTTTTCGGAGCCTTGGTGGTCCGGCGCGGCACCGACGCGATGCCGGTGGGCGAGGCGCTCGAGCTGCGACTCCCGCCCGAGGCCCAGATGACAGAGGCTCAATTGGTGGAGGCTCAACAGCTCGAAGCTCAGGAGACACCGCAGGAAGGGGGCGAGCTGAATGGGTGATCGACGACTCTTCCGGGGGACCAAGGTACGCACGGAAGAGGGCAGCACGACCCTCGAGACCGTGCCCCTGCCGGACCAGCCGCCCGCGATTCCGCCGGGCTCGCCGCAGGCTGTCGATGCCAGCTGCGTGCGATCGCTGCTCACCGTTCAGGGCGTGATCTCCGAGGTCTCGCTGGGCTCGCGCGGAGACGCCCCTGCCCTCGAGGCGAGCATGGAGGCCACCAACCCGAAGACCGGCGACCAGGACCGTCTCGTCCTGGTGTGGCTCGGACGCACGGAGATCGCGGGCATCCACCCCGGGCGGGAGATCGTGGCGACGGCACGGATCTGTGACGAGGACGGCAGCCACGTGATGTACAACCCGCGCTATGACCTCCGCTAGCGCCGAGGCCGAGGACCTTCAACACACCGCCGAGGAGTTCGTCCGCAGCCATCTGGCCAGGGCGCTCGGCGGCAAGCGGGGAATGGTCGAGGCGGGTGTGCCGACCGCGGCGTTCACCGCGACCTTCCTGCTGACGCACGATCTCGTCGCGGCCATCAGCGCCGGTGCCGCCCTCACCCTCCTCGCGCTCGTGATCCGGCTGGTCGAGCGGAGCAGCGTCCAGTACGCGCTCAACGCGGCGTTCGGGATCGCCGTGGGTGCCTTCTTCGCCTATCGGTCGGCGCGCCACGGTGGCTCCGTCGACGATCAGGCACTCGCCTACTTCCTGCCGGGTGTGCTGTTCAACATCGCCTACGCGGTCGGCATGGTCTTCACCGTGATCATTCGATGGCCCCTGGTGGGATTCATGATCGGAGGCGTCCTCGGCGATCCGCTCGGATGGCGGGAGAAGCGCGGCCTCGTGGTCGTGTGCAGTCGTCTGACGCTGTGCCTCGCGGTGCCCTGCGTGCTCCGCGCACTGGTCCAGGGTCCGCTCTATCTCGCCGGCCACGAGCAGTGGATGCCCAGTGACGCGGCGGTGTCGGCCCTGGGCGTCGCCAAGCTCGCGATGGGCTGGCCGCTCCAGGTCGCGGCGTTCGCCGGCATGGCGATGCTGCTCGGCCGCAGCCGGACGCCGATGGAGGCCGAGGACGAGCCGAGCGGCGTTACCGCGGCTTGACCTCCACGCCCTTGGCGCGCCGACGGATCGGCGGTGGCGGAGGCGGCATCACGTTCGGATCCGTGCTGATCAGATAGGACGCGTCGACCTCGAGCTCGCGGGCGAGCAGGAACACGGTCTCCAACTGCGGATTGCCGATGCCAGGACGTCCGGTGCGCGGGTCGCGCTGGTTGTTGCGGTTGCGCTCGATGTTCTGGATCTGGTTCCGGGACAGGCCGGTGCGATCGGCCAGCGCCTCCTGCGTGTATCCGCGTTGCTTGCGCAGCCTGCTGACGCGGAGACCGAGAAGATACGCCGCTCGCTCATAGTCAGAGGGCGTGTGTCCGGTCGGCACAGGGAAACCCTGTCCGCGCGCCTAGGGGAGTGCGACCAAACAAATTGGGTATTTAGCGGCGACCGCCGATCGCGGTGGTGTTCTTGGTTACTCAGCGCGATTACCCGAGTGGGACTACTGATGTGCCGACGGCGCCAGCAGCTTCTCGAGGGTGTCCTCGGAGTCCTGCGAGACCACGAAGAGCAGCTCGTCGCCGGCCTGCATGGGCTTGTCCGGCGCCGGGGCGTAGACCTGCCCGTTGCGCAGGATGGTGACCAGGGCGCAGTCCGGGGGGAAGGGGATCGCCTCGGTCGAGCGGCCGACATAGGGCGAGTCGGCGGGCAGCGTCATCTCGACGAGGTTGGCATTGCCCTTGCGGAAGGTGAAGAGCCGGACGAGATCGCCGACCGTCACGGCCTCCTCCACCAGAGCGGACATGATGCGGGGCGTCGAGACGCTGACGTCCACGCCCCAGGCCTCGGTGAAGAGCCATTCGTTGTTGGGGTGGTTGATCCGGGCCACCGTGCGCGGAACGCCGAATTCCGTCTTGGAGAGCAGCGAGGCGACCAGATTGACCTTGTCGTCACCGGTCGCTGCGATCACCACGTCGCACTCGTCGAGATGGGCCTCCTCCAGCGAGGACATCTCGCAGGCGTCGGCGAGCAGCCACTCGGCATCCGGAACCCGGTCGGGCTTGATGCTGTCGGGGTTCTTGTCGATCAGGAGGATCTGGTGGCCGTTCCCGATCAGCTCGCGAGCGATCGAGCGCCCGACGGCTCCGGCTCCTGCGATGGCGACGCGCATCAGTTCTCCTGTGCTTCTGCTCGAGGCCCGGACTGGATGACCTTCCAGGCGTGCTCGGCGCTGACCTCGCGCATCACGATGTGAAGGATGTCGCCCTCCTGCAGAACGGTGTCCTTGTCCGGGAGGTGGCCCTCGCCGAGCCGATCGATCCACGCGATGCGACTCTGGGACTGGACGGCGAAGTCGACCGACTTGTGCCCGATCCAGGGTGCGGGCACCGGGATCTGGTCCAGGCGGATCGTCCCCGACGGATCGCGATAGTTGGGCTCCGCGCCGGCCGGCAGCAGGCGCCGCAGCACCTGGTCCGCCGTCCACTTGACGGTGGCCACGGTGGAGATCCCGAGACGCTCGTAGACGGCCGCTCGGCCCGGGTCGTAGATGCGCGCGACGACCTGCTGGATGCCGAAGGTCTCGCGGGCGACGCGAGCGGCGATGATGTTGGAGTTGTCGCCGCTGCTCACGGCCGCGAAGGCGTCCGCCTTCTCGATCCCGGCCTCGATGAGGACGGACCGGTCGAAGCCGTATCCGGTGACCTTGGTGCCGTTGTAACTGGGCCCGAGCCGGCGGAAGGCATCCGGACTCGTGTCGATCACGCTCACGGTATGGCTACGGTCCTCGAGGGCTCGGGCCAAGGTGGAGCCGACGCGCCCACAGCCCATGATCACGACGTGCACGGACCAGACGCTACTACCCGCGGACGTCGCTCCGCGTACGCTCCCGGTGTGGTGGAGGTGCGAACAGGTGCGATCGCGCACGGCGGTCACGTGGTGGCGCGGCACGAGGGTCGCGTCATCTTCGTGCGGCATGCGCTTCCCGAGGAGGCCGTGCGGGTCGAGATCACCGAGGACTCCGGACGCTTCCTGCGGGGCGACGCCGTCGAGGTGCTCGAGGCGTCGCCCCATCGCGTCGTCGCGCCCTGTCCGCTGGCTCATCCCGACGGCTGCGGTGGCTGCGACTTCCAGCACGTCACCCTGGACGAGCAGCGCCGGCTCAAGGCCGCCGTCGTACGCGAGCAGTTGAACCGGCTGGCCAAGATCGACTGGGACGTCGTCTGTGAGGCCGTGCCCGGCGACGAGCAGGGCCTGCGCTGGCGGACGCGGATGCAGTACGTGGACGTGGACGGCCGACGCGGCCTGCGCAAGCACCGCTCCCACGAGGTGGTGGTCGTCGAGGACTGCCTCCTCGCGCATCCGGCCGCTCGCACGGGCGAGAGCGGGGTCGTCGTCGAATCGGTCGAGGGCGGCGGCATCACCCATCACTTCGCGGTCGAGGCGGACGGCTTCTGGCAGGTCCATCCCGGTGCCCCGAGCGCGCTGGTGGGAGCGGTGCTCGATCAGCTCCGGCCCGCGGAGGGGGAGAGCGCCCTGGACCTCTACGCAGGCGTGGGCCTGTTCGCGCGATTCGTCGCCGATGAGGTCGGGGAGCGCGGGTCGGTGGTGGCCGTCGAGTCCGACGGGGCCGCCGCGGCTCATGCGAAGGACAACCTCAAGCGGACCGCGACCGTGGTGCGCGACCGCGTCGATCGCTGGCTGCGACGCTCGGCCCCGGACCAGATCGACCTGGTCGTGCTCGACCCGCCACGGGTAGGCGCCAAGGCAGCGGTGGTGGCGGCGATCGCCGCCATGGCGCCACGCGCCGTCTCCTATGTGGCGTGCGATCCGGCGGCGCTGGCCCGCGACACCGGCTATTTCGCGGAGCACGGGTACCGCTTGCGGCAGCTGCGGTGTCTGGACCTGTTCCCGATGACCCATCACGTGGAGTGTGTCGCGCTCTTCGAGCCCGATGATGTATCTTGATATCAAGATAGTTATGGACCATCCTTTTCCCGGGCCGTGAGGCTCGGCAAGATGGGTGTCATACCCGAATTACTCACGCAGGGAGACCGCACGCATGGCGAGTGTCGACAGCTTCGGAGCCAAGGGGACCCTCGATGTCTCCGGCAAGTCCTATGAGATCTTCCGCCTGGGCGCGGTCGAAGGTGAGGGACTCGACGTAGCCTCGTTGCCGTTCTCGCTGAAGGTTCTCCTCGAGAACCTGCTCCGCACCGAGGATGGCGCGGACATCACCGCCGACGACATCCGTGCGCTGGCCGGGTGGGATGAGAACGCGGAGCCGGACAAGGAGATCCAATACACGCCGGCGCGCGTGATCATGCAGGACTTCACCGGCGTCCCCTGCATCGTCGACCTCGCCACCTTGCGCGAGGCGGCCGATGAGCTCGGTGGCGACGCCTCCAAGATCAACCCGCTCGCTCCCGCTGAGATGGTCATCGACCACTCGGTGATCGCCGAGGTGTTCGGCTCGCCGGATGCGTTCGCTCGCAACGTCGAGATCGAGTATGAGCGCAACCGCGAGCGCTACCAGTTCCTGCGCTGGGGCCAGACGGCGTTCGACGACTTCAAGGTGGTGCCGCCGGGCACCGGCATCGTGCACCAGGTCAACATCGAGCACCTGGCGCGCACCGTCTTCACGCGCGAGGTGGACGGCGTCCTGCAGGCCTACCCCGACACCTGCGTCGGCACCGACTCCCACACCACGATGGTGAACGGTCTCGGCGTCCTCGGCTTCGGCGTCGGCGGCATCGAGGCGGAGGCGGCCCTGCTCGGCCAGCCGGTCTCGATGCTTATCCCGCGGGTCGTCGGCTTCAAGCTGCGCGGCGAGCTGCCCGAGGGCTCGACCGCCACCGACCTCGTGCTCGTGATCACCGAGATGCTGCGCAAGCACGGCGTCGTCGGCAAGTTCGTGGAGTTCTACGGCGACGGGGTCGGCCGCGTACCGCTCGAGAACCGCGCCACGATCGGGAACATGTCACCCGAGTACGGGTCGACGTGCACGATCTTCCCGATCGACGCGGAGACCATCACCTACCTGCGGCTGACCGGGCGCAGCGACGAGCAGCTGGCGCTGGTGGAGGCGTACGCCAA
>JBQCJL010000176.1:0-2686 GCA_051952795.1 Marmoricola sp. | reverse complement strand
GCCCCGTTACATCCGCCGCGCTGCTCAGGCGGGGCTGACCGGGCAGGTAGCGACCCGGATCTCCCCCGGTGGAGGTCTACGAGCCAGCCTCAACCTCTATCGCACGGGAAGCGAGGACATGACCGAGCGGACCCTGCGCCTGGCCGAGCTCTTCGCCGTGCAGGCCGGTGTGGCTCTCAACCACGCTCACACCGAGGCGACCCTGCGTCTTGCGCTCACCACCCGCCACACCATCGGGCAGGCGATCGGCATCGTGCGGGAGCGCTTCGGCCTTACCGAGGACCAAGCGGTCGCCTATCTCACGCGCATCAGCCAGCACACCAACACCAAGCTGCGCGATGTCGCCGAGCAGATCACGACCTCCGTGGACGACCAGTCGGAGAGCGGCTGACCGCTAGGTCTCCTTGTTATCGTCGATGCGATGGGACTGTTCTCACACACCCGTCAGACCGTCCAACCTCAAGCGATGTTCAGCGGGGAGATCTCCGACCTCCGGGAACGCCTTCGCGCCGACGCCCGCGACTGGGCCAGACAGGCGCCCGACTCCTTCCCCGACGGGACCCCGCTGCCCGCCGAGGACCTCCTCCTCCACCTCGCCGACGGCGCCACGCGGGTGATCGCGGTCGGGCTTCCTGATGAGCTCTGGGAGAGCATGACCGGCGTCGGCGAGGTCCTGCGTGATCTCGACTCCGGGCCCACGGACCCCAAGGTGGTGGGCCGGCTGCTGGACGTCCGCGTGCAGCTCGTGGGAGCCGGCTTGGAGGATGCGGCTGAGGCCGTGGAGGCCGCCACCGAGACGATCGGCCGGTACTGCGCCCAGTCGTTGGGCGACACGCCGTTCCTCGACGCGGCGCCACCTAGCGACGACCTGTGAATTTGATCTATTTGCGAGACATGCTCCGGGGCTCGGTGTGACCATCGGTGGGTGACCGAATTCGCCTACGCTCCGAACCGGACCTGGGATGCCCTCGTCCGCAACAGTTGGACCGACCAACGGTTCGAGGAACTGCGCGCCGAGCGGACCTCGCGGTGGCTTGCGAGACACCCGGATGCGACTCCTGGCGCGATCGCGATCGCTCACACTCAGATCGCGCAGCAGGCGCGCTGGGATGCCGACGCCGAGTGGCGCGCGCTGCCTGACTGACCGCTCAGCGCTGCACGGTGAAGTGCAGGTGGAGCACCCGGTCGCCCTGGACGACCTGGTCCGGGTCGCCGAGCAGCACCGTTCCGGTGTGGTCGCCGAAGAACCGGACCCCCTCGCCGAACACGACGGGAACCACGTCCATCGCGACCTCGTCGACGAGCCCGGCTGAGAAGGCCTGCCCGCCGACATCTCCGGCGCAGACGCAGACCAGGCCGTCACCGGCCAGCTCCTTCGCGAGGGCGATGGCCTCCTCCACGGAGCCCGCGGTGTGGAAGGGTGCGTCGGGGAACCGGGCCAGCCAGTCCTCAGGCAGCGGCCGGTGCGTGACGACGACGAGGTGGTCGCCGGCGGCGGGAATCCCGGACCAGCCGTCTGTGGTGTCGAACAGGTGCCGGCCGATCACCGTGACCTTGACCGCGTCCCAGAACGGTCGCACGTAGTCCGCCGACGCGCGGCTGACGTTGAACGACCAGGCGTCGTTGGCATGGACGGTCACGTCACCGTTGTTGTACCAGTCGAAGAGCGGGCCGACGCTGTCGTCGGGATAGGCGATGAAGCCGTCCAACGAGACGACCGCCTGCAGGATGACTCGGGCCATGTCGCTTGCTCCCTCCATCGAATCCGCGGGAGGGCCGCTCGCTCAGGCGGGGGGACGCGACCCTAGGACAACGTAGCCCGAACGGCTGCGTCCTTGGCCTCGAGGAGCTTGCGGAGCGCGACCGTCATCTCGGGCGAGTCACCGTCGATCATGTTGAGGATCCGGAGGACGAACCGCTGGAACTCCCGTGCGACGTCGTGGTGCAACGCCTCTTCGGGCAGGTGGTCCGTCCGGAACCAGCGAGCGATCGCCTGGACGGAGGCATCGCGCTCCATGAGAGCGCCTAGAAAGGCCTCATCGGAGGAAGGGGCGAAAGCTCGCCTCGGCATTTCGGACATCAGTGAGACCCCCCGATCTCAGTACTCAAGGACTCATACTGAACGGTAGTGGGCCGCGGTGGTTCTCGCGGGAGAATCCCGATTCCGGAGGTCGAGGAGCGCCGCAGGCGCGTCACGAGACCAAATCCCCTACATTCGTCTTGGCCATAGCCAGACGTTTTGTATCGAGGGGTTCAAAATGTTCCTGCCCGGTTTTCGCGCGCGCTCGGGCGCCGCGCTTTCTTCCTTGATCCTGGTCGCTGCGACCATCGCGGCGGCCTCCCCTGCCAGCGCGACCACCGTCCGCGAGCCGCTGATCACCATGATCAAGGCCCTCCCGGTGGCTGCGGCCTCGCACGCCTCCACCTACAGCCGGACGACCGACTTCGGCGATTGGACCTATCACACCGAGCCTTACGGGCACTGCAATACGCGAGCCGTCGTCTTGACCCAGGAATCCAAGATTCCGGTCACCCGATCGACCACGAGCTGCACGGTGCGCACGGGCAAATGGATCTCCATCTACAACGGCAAGACCTACACGAATGCCTATGGCGGCACCTATCTCCAGATCGATCACATGGTGCCCACGGAGAATGCCTGGATCATGGGTGCTTGGGCCTGGAC
>JBQCJL010000175.1:0-6535 GCA_051952795.1 Marmoricola sp. | reverse complement strand
CCAACTACAGCGTGGTCGGATCGTAACTATCGGCAGAGGGCGGCCGCAGAGGAATCGGCAGATCCCCGAGGGGCCCTCAGTTCTTGGTGGGAGCCTCGCCCAGCGTCGCCTCGACCGCGACCGGTGACACCGACGCGTCGCTCGCCCAGGTGATGTCGCCCGTGATTCCGCCTACGCCGCGCAGGTCGCCCTCGGCGGCCTGAACGTGTTCCAGGGCGATGTCGGAGCCCGTCACCGTCAACGCGAGAACGGGCGTGCGCATGCTCACCTTCGCCGACGACTTGGCTCCACGGATGCCGGCCAGCGCCTCACTGACCGAGGCCAGAAGGGCCGGGTCACCCGCAGCGGTTCCCAGCTCGTCAGCCGTCGGCCACGCCGAGGTGTGCACCGATCCCTCCTGCCACCACGACCAGACCTCTTCGGTCACGTACGGCAGGTAGGGGGCGAGCAGGCGCAGCTGGACGTTGAGCGCCAGCGCGAGGGTCGCGCGTGCGGACGCGGCTCCGTCGGCGTCGCTGTACGCGCGCTCCTTGACCAGCTCCAGGTAGTCGTCGCAGAACTCCCAGAAGAACTTCTCGGCGGTCTCCAGCGCGGTCGTGTAGTCGTAGTCCGTGAACGCGCTGGTGGCCTTGGCGACGGTCTCGCGCAGGCCTGCGATCAGCGAGAGGTCGACCGCTTCGGTGATCGCCGCCGCGTCGGTGCTGGTGGCGCCCACCGATCCGAGCACGAACTTCGAGGCGTTGAGCACCTTCATGGCCAGCCGTCGGCCCACCTTCATCTGCGACTCGTCGAAGGGGGAGTCGAGGCCGGGTCGCGCCATGGCCGCACGCCAGCGGACCGCATCCGCGCCGAACTTCGCCAGGATCTCGTCGGGGACCACGGCGTTGCCCTTGGACTTCGACATCTTCTTGCGGTCCTTGTCGACCACGAAGCCGGAGATCATCGCGTGGTGCCACGGCACGACGCCGTTCTCGAGGTCCGCGCGCACCACCCGAGAGAACAGCCAGGTACGGATGATCTCGTGGGCGTGCGTGCACAGGTCCATCGGGAAGACCCGCTGGAAGAGGTCGTCGTCGATCTCCCACTGGCCGGCGATGTGCGGGGTCAGCGAGGAGGTGGCCCAGGTGTCCATCACGTCGGGGTCGCCGATGAACCGGCCGGGCACACCACGCTGGTCAGCCGTGTAGCCCGGAGGCGTGTCGGTGGACGGGTCGATCGGCAAGGAGTCCTCGGCGGCCAGGATCGGCTTGTCATAGTGGGGGTTGCCCTCGGCGTCGAGCGCGTACCAGACCGGGAAGGGGATGCCGAAGAAGCGCTGACGACTGATCAGCCAGTCACCGTTGAGGCCGCCGACCCAGTTGTCGTAGCGGTGCCGCATGTGCTCGGGAACCCAGGTGATCTCCGAGCCGCGCTTGATCATGTGCTCGCGCAGGTCGGTGTCACGGCCGCCGTTGGTGAGGTACCACTGGCGGGTGGCCACGATCTCGAGCGGCTTGTCGCCCTTCTCGTAGAAGTTCGTCATGCGCTGGGTCGGCTTCGGCTCGCCGTCCAGGTCGCCGGTCTCCCGCAGCTTCGCGACCATCGCCTCACGAGCGCTGTGCGGCGTCTTGCCAGCGAGGTCGGCGTACACCTCGTCGTTGGCGAGCCAGTCGGGAGTCTCCGAGGTGAAGCGGCCGTCGCGACCGATCACGGTGCGCACCGGAAGCTGCAGCTCGCGCCACCACTGGACGTCCGTCAGGTCGCCGAAGGTGCAGCACATCACCAGGCCGGAGCCCTTGTCGGGCTCGGCGGCCGGGTGGGCGAGCACCGGGATCTCGACGCCGAACACCGGCGAGGTCGCCATGGTTCCGAAGAGGTGCTGGTACCGCTCGTCCTCGGGGTGGGCGATGAGCGCGACGACCGACACGATCAGCTCGGGTCGGGTGGTCTCGATGTAGAGCGGCTCGGAGGTTGAGCCCGACGAAACGGCATGGAAGGCCACCCGGTGGTAGGCGCCCGGATACTCGCGAGCCTCGAGCTCGGCCTGCGCGACGGCGGTCTGGAACGTCACGTCCCAGAGCGTCGGAGCCTCCTGCAGGTAGGCCTCTCCGCGGGCGTGATTGCGCAGGAAGGCCCGCTGGGAGATCTGCTGAGCGGTCGGACCGACGGTCGTGTAGGTCTGGTTCCAGTCGACGGAGAGCCCCAGGGTGCGCCACAGCGTCTCGAAGATCTTCTCGTCCTCTTCGACCAGCTGCTCGCAGAGCTCGATGAAGTTCGGGCGCGAGATGGAGATCTGGCGCTTGGGGTCCGGCTTCTCCGGAGGCGTGAAGTCGGGGTCGTAGGGGAGCGAGGCGTCACACCGGACGCCGAAGTAGTTCTGCACCCGACGCTCGGTGGGGAGGCCGTTGTCGTCCCAGCCCATCGGGTAGAAGACGGTCTTGCCCTGCATGCGCTGGAACCGCGCGATCAGGTCGGCATGCGTGTACGAGAACACGTGACCGACGTGCAGGCTGCCACTGACGGTCGGCGGCGGGGTGTCGATCGCGTAGACGTTCTCCCGGGGCTGCGTCCGGTCGAAGGCGTAGGTGTCGTTCGCCTTCCATACCTGGGCCCACTTGTCCTCGAGTCCCTCGAGGGCGGGCTTCTCCGGGATTGCGTTGCTCATGGGCGGCAATTTTAGAGGGGATCGAGCGTGCCTCTTACCAAACCAGCACGGGCTTGATCGCCGCACCGCTCTCGAGGTCGGCGGCAGCCTGGTTGATCTGGTCGGCCGGATACTCCTGGATCAGGTCGTCAATGGCGAACTTGCCCGCGGCGGCGAGCTCCAGCAGCTGGGGAATGGTGACCTGAGGGTCGCTGTCGCCCTCGATGGAACTGCGCAGGGTCTTGCCGCCCTGCAGCAGATCGATGGCGTCGACCGTGTACTCGGGAGCATTGAGACCGAGCGCCACCACCTCGCCGTGGGCGCCGACGGCGGCCACGGCCGCGCGGACCACGCTCGGAACGCCCGTCGTGTCGATGGCCTGCCGATGGCCGTTGGGTCCACCCGTCGCCTCGACCACCGCGGCGACCAGCTCGTCCGGTGCCAGGCCGGCCGCCGGGATGCCGGTCGCGCCGAATCGAGCCGCCGCCTCGAGCCGCTCAGGCTTCAGGTCGACCGCAAAGGTGCGCGCCCCCACTGCGGCCGCGGCCGCCAGTGCGGCGAGTCCTACGGCGCCGACGCCGTAGACGACGACGGTGTCGCTCGCCGTCGACCGGAGCACGTTGAGCACCGTTCCTGCGCCGGTCTGGAAGGAGCATCCGTAGGGGCCGAGACGCTTGAGATCCAGGGCGGGATCGACCACCACCAGGTTCTCCGTGCCCGTGACGGCGTACTCGCCGAAGCTCGACTGGCCGAAGAACGAGCCGAAGACGGGCTGCTCGCCCTTGCGGTAGGTCGTCGAGCCGTCGGCGCGCATGCCCATGTAGTTGAGCATCAGGGTCTCGGTGCAGTAGCCGGGGCCGAGCTCGGCACAGTTCGCACAGCTCCGACAGGCCCGGAAGCTCATCACCACGTGATCGCCTGGCTTCACCGGACCGTCGCCGGGACCGACGGCGACGACGATTCCCGCGCCCTCATGCCCCAGCACCCGCGGGAAGAACTCCGGCGGCATCATCTTGGGCACCGTCAGATCGGTGTGGCACAGACCGGTGGCGACCACCTGGACCAGGGCCTCGTCCTCGCGCAGCGCGTCGAGCTCGATCTCCTCCATCGCGAAGGGCTGCTCCGGGCCCAGCGCGAGGATCGCACGGGTGCTCGAGGGCAGGGGAGAATCAGAACCTGTTCCTGTGGTCATAGCGGGACCGTACCGTGCTCGCTCCGAGCCTCTCTAGACTCTCTCCAGTGTCTGACTTTGAGCTCGGCTCCGAACCCGCGGCCCGCCCCGCCGAGACCCTCGCGGAGGTAGAGGACGCCCTGCTCTCGCGGTGGCCCGAGTCCCGCCTCGAGCCGTCCCTGGATCGCATCGCCGACTTCGTCGACATCCTCGGCCAGCCGCAGCGCAACTACGACGTCGTCCAGCTCACCGGGACCAACGGCAAGACCTCGACCGCGCGCATGATCGAGACGCTGCTGCGCTGCCTGGGCTTGCGCACGGGCCGGTTCACCAGCCCCCACCTGGAGACGATGCGGGAGCGGATCGTCCTGGATGGGCAGCCGCTGAGCGAAGAGGCCTTCGTGGCCGCGTTCAACGACGTCGCCCCGTATACACACATGGTCGATGCCCAGAACGACCACCCCCTCTCCTTCTTCGAGACCGTGGTGGGGATGGCCTACGCCGCCTTCTCCGACGCACCGGTGGACGTCGCCGTGGTCGAGGTCGGCATGGGCGGTCGCTGGGACGCGACCAACGTGGCCGATGCCCGTGTCGCGGTGCTCACGCCGATCGCGGTGGACCACACGCAGTACCTGGGCACCACCGTCGAGGCGATCGCGCGCGAGAAGGTCGGGATCATCAAGCACAACTCCGTCGTGGTGAGCGCGCCGCAGACGCAGACGGTCCTCGATGTGATCCAGGAGCGCGTGGACCACGTCGGCGCCACGCTGCTCCTGGCGGGCCGGGACTTCTGGCTGGAGTCGCGGGTCCCCGCCGTGGGCGGGCAGCAGGCGGTGCTGCACGGCCTTCGCGCCGCCTACGACCAGCTGTTCATTTCGCTGTACGGCGCACACCAGGCGGAGAACTCCGTCCTAGCCCTCGCGGACGTGGAGGCACTGATCGGCGGCGACGAGCCCATCGCCGCGGAGGTCGTCCAGGAGGCCTTCGAGGAGATCACCTCGCCCGGCCGCCTCGAGGTGATCAGGCGCTCGCCGACGATCGTCCTCGACGCTGCGCACAATCCCCATGGGGCGCAGGCTCTGGTGGACGCCCTCGAGGACTCGTTCACCTTCAGCCCCTTGATCGGTGTGGTCGGGGTGATGCGGGACAAGGAGTACGAGGAGATGCTCGCCATCCTCGAGCCCAGGCTCGCGCACATCGTCTGCACGCAGAACAGCACTGAGCGGGCGCTGCCGGCACGGGAGCTGGCGGAGATCGCCCGTGGGATCTTCGGCATCGATCGGGTCAGCGAGGCGCCTAACCTGGCCGATGCGATCGATGAGGCGGCCGCGCTCGCCGAGGCCGGGGGCGTGTTCGGGGAGAGCCTCGGCTCCGGCGGGGTGCTGGTCACCGGCTCGGTGATCACGGTCGGGGAGGCCCGCACGATGCTCAAGTCCCGTCGGGAGGAGACGCTCTGATGCAACGGCGTCTCTGCTCGGCGATCCTCTCGCTCGAGGCGATCGTCCTCGGTCTCTCCACCCTGGTGCTGATCAACCTCAACCACGAGAGCAAGGGCGTCGGTCTCGCACTGGGCCTCGGGCTCTGCGTGCTGTGCCTGCTGACCGCCGGCCTGCTGCGGTTCCGGTGGGCGATCGCTCTGGGCTACCTGATCCAGATCGCGGCCGTCGCGCTGTCCTTCGAGACCTTGGCGCTGGGCGCTCTCGGACTGATCTTCCTGGCGCTCTGGGTCACCGCCGTGCGCCTCGGTGCGCGCATCGAGCGCGACCGAGCGGATTGGGACGCTCAGTCATCACCCGAGGCCGGATAGGGTCTGACGCATGTCGCAGCGGACCCTCGTCCTGATCAAGCCCGATGCCGTTCGCCGAGGCCTCACCGGTGCCGTCCTCAGCCGCTACGAGGCGAAGGGCCTGAAGGTCGTCGCGCTCGAGCAGCGCACCATCGACGCCGCCCAGGCGGACGCGCACTACGCCGACCACACCGAGCAGCCCTGGTACCCGCCGCTGCGCGAGTTCGTGCTGAGCGGACCGTTGGTCGCGCTGGTGCTGGAGGGCGACGAGGCGATCGAGGTCGTCCGGCTCCTGAACGGGGCCACCGATGGGCGCAAGGCCGCGCCCGGCACCATCCGTGGTGACTTCTCGCTCTCCAACCGCGAGAACCTCGTGCACGGCTCCGACAGCGAGGAGTCGGCTCAGCGCGAGATCGGCCTCTGGTTCCCGCATCTTTAAGAGATTCCTGAGGGTGCTGATCCCTCGCGTGTCTAACGCGGGCTGACCTCACTGCGCTTTTAGGCTGGGAGAGACCCTTCCCCTTGCAGTGAGGCGCGTGATGGCCAACAGCATCATCGGCCGCGATATGGCCGTTGACCTCGGCACGGCGAACACGCTCGTCTATCTCCGGGGCAAGGGCATCATGCTCGACGAGCCGTCCGTCGTCGCCGTCCACAGCGTCACCGGTGAGGTTCTGGCCGTAGGCCACGAGGCCAAGCGGATGATCGGCCGCACCCCGGAGGGCATCACCGCGATCCGGCCGCTCAAGGACGGCGTCATCGCCGACTTCGACGCCAGCGAGCAGATGCTCCGCTACTTCATCCAGCAGGTGCATCGGCGCCGCTACTTCGCCAAGCCGCGCCTGGTGGTCTGCGTCCCGAGCGGAATCACCGGCGTCGAGCAGCGGGCGGTCCGCGAGGCCGGCTACCTGGCCGGCGCGCGCCGGGTCTACATCATCGAGGAGCCGATGGCGGC
>JBQCJL010000174.1:0-2516 GCA_051952795.1 Marmoricola sp. | reverse complement strand
CGGCAGGATGCCTGGGACCGCCTAGCCCGCGACCTCGACCTGCACCTGCTCGACGGCATGACGAAGACGATCGGGCTCGAGGATGCCGTCGGCGCCGCCGGCCGCATCCTCGCCGGACAGGTGCGCGGCCGCACCGTCGTCGACGTGCATCGCTGACGCGCGCACACGCCGGACGCAATCTTTCGTTCAGGTCGCAGTTTCTGTCGCCTCAAGCCATTCGAGGCGACGAAAAGTGCGACCTGAACGCAGGAATAGGCTGACCCCATGATCGTGATCGCGACCCTGGTCGTCGCACTCGCCGCCGTGCTCCACGTGCTGATCTTCGTGCTGGAGAGCGTGTTCTGGACTCGCCCGGGGGTATGGAGACGGTTCGCGGTTCCCGACCAGGCGTCCGCCGACATCACCAAGCCCATGGCCTACAACCAGGGCTTCTACAACCTCTTCCTCGCGATCGGCGCACTCGTCGGCGTCATCGCGTACGGCGTCGGGCAGCACGCGATCGGGCTCACACTCGTGTTCTTCACGATGACCTGCATGGTGCTGGCCGCGGTGGTGCTCGTGACCACCGGGGCGCGATACATCCGTGCGGCGATCATCCAGGGCATCCTGCCGCTGGCCGGCATCGTGCTGATCTTTCTGAGCGACCCGATCACGACGTGACGGCTGACACCCCCTGGCGGAGGCCTGCGGCCTTCTCCTACGCGCTGCGGCGGGTCCGCGCATTCCTCCGGCCGCCGGTCACGGTCTACCCGGCAGATGACCTGGTCAAGGACCACGACGTCGGAGTCGCAATGCGCGACGGCGTGGTGCTGCGGGTCAATGTTTACCGGCCCGTCGGTGACGGGACCTTTCCGGTCATCCTCTGCGCCCATCCGTACGGCAAGGACGTGCTGCCGAAGAAGAAGCGACGCGGTTGGTCGTTCAGCATGCAGTACCGCATCATGAACCAGTCAGGACCGGTCCGGTTCTCGGCGGAGACCAGCTGGGAGGCGCCTGACCCGGCCTGGTGGACGTCGCAGGGTTATGCGGTGGTCAATGCCGACACACGCGGCGGCGGGCACTCCGAGGGCACGGGCGATCTTCTCTCCGATCAAGAGGCCCTCGACATCGACGAGCTGATCGAGTGGGCGGGCTCGCAACCGTGGTCGACCGGTGAGGTCGGAATGCTCGGCGTCTCCTACCTCGCGATCTCGCAGTACAAGGCTGCAGCGCTGCATCCGCCGTCGCTCAGAGCCATCTGTCCGTGGGAGGGATTCACCGACGCGTATCGCGACTTCTTCACCCCCGGTGGCATCGTCGAGAACGGCTTCGCCCGCATCTGGTTGTTCATGACCAAACGCGTCGCACGGGTCTCAACGGATCTCGCCGCCGAGCGTCGGAGGCATCCGCTTCGGGACGACTGGTGGGACGCCTTGACTCCCGACCTCGAGAAGATCTCGGTTCCGATGCTCGTCTGCACGAGCTTCTCCGACGGCAACCTGCACAGCGTCGGCTCGATGCGGGCGTTCCAGCGCGCCGGGTCGAAGGACCGCTTCGCGTACGCGCACCGCGGCGGAAAGTGGGCGACGTTCTACGGCGAGGACGCCAAGCTCGCCCAGTTGGCGTTCTTCGACCGCTATCTACGGCATCGCGAGGTGCCCGCCCCGCCAAGGATGAGGTTGGAGGTGAGGGACGCCGCCGACCGCGTCGTCGAGGTGCGCTCCGAGAGCGAGTGGCCGGTGAAGCGAACGTCGTGGACGACTCTGCGCCTCGCCGAAGGGGGCACGCTGCGCTCGGAAAGCGCGGGAGGGGCCCCTGCCGGGAGCGCCTCGTTCGATCTCCGACGAGGTTCGCTGGCATTCCGCTACGACTTCGATGAAGACACCGAGATCACGGGCCCGATGACGCTGAGGCTGTGGGTCTCGTGCGAGGGAACCGTCGATCCCGAGCTGTTTGCCGGAGTGGAGAAGTGGTCGGGGACGCGATATGTGCCGTTCCAGGGCTCGTACGGGTACGGCCGTGACCGCGTGGCATCGGGTCGACTGCGGGTGGCGCTTCGTGAGCTCGACCCAGAACGCAGCATGCCGCACCAGCCCGAGCACACCTTCCGCAGACTGCAACCGGTCGTCCCTGGCGAGATCGTGGAGGTGTGCATTCCACTCACGCCGTCGGCCACCCTGTTCCGCGCCGGCGACTCCATGCGGCTGCTCCTGGCCGGCCGGTACCTCGAGCCACGCAACCCCTTCTTCGGGCACTTCCCCGCCCGCTACAGACCCAGCGCAGCAGGCACGATCACGGTCCACTGGTCCCCAGAGCGCCCTTCGAGCCTGGAGACGCCGGTCATTCCGCGTCGCTGAGCGGCGCCGGCTGAGCGGACGACGTCGGCGCCGTTCAGCGGAATCGGGTCGTTGCGCCGCGTACCTGGGGTGCGATGTGCTCCGGGCGGAAGCCGCGGCCGATCATCCGCGCCGCCAGGCGCTGCACAACAGGGAGCACGGCAGAGAGCAGGATGCGCTGCGGCTCGCCGAGCGGCGTCG
>JBQCJL010000173.1:0-2401 GCA_051952795.1 Marmoricola sp. | reverse complement strand
GGTACTGCGCGGTGCCGACGACCGCCGACGTCTGCGTCATGGTGTTCTGCACGTCGGCCACCGCACGCGCGATGCCGAAGTCCATCACCTTCACCTCGCCGTTGGGCGTGAGCATCACGTTCGCCGGCTTGATGTCGCGGTGGATGATCCCCATCCGGTGGCTGTAGTCGAGTGCCGAGAGAATGCCGGACGTGATCTCCAGGGCCCGCTCGGGGAGCAGCTTGCGACCGTCGTTGAGCACCTCGCGCAGCGTGCGGCCGGCCACGTACTCCATCACGATGTACGGCTGGGCGACGCTCATGCCGTCGGGGCCGGTGGTGATCTCCTCACCGGTGTCGTACACGGACACGATCGCGGGATGGTTCAGCGATGCGGCGGACTGTGCCTCGCGCCGGAACCGTGCCTGGAAGGTGGGGTCGCCGGCGAGGTCGGTGCGCAGCCGCTTGATCGCCACCGTGCGCCCGAGCCGGGTGTCGGTCGCCTTGCGAACCTCGGCCATGCCACCGCGACCAAGCAGCTCCCCGACGTCGTAACGCCCGCTCATATCTGGAGTCTCAGTCATCGTCGCTTTCCTTTGACAGTGGACGCGCGCGCCGCGCGGACCTGGATCATCCTGCTTGTCCTTCTCATGAGCCGAGCACCGCCTGCATCACGGCCTTCGCGATCGGGGCCGCGAGACCGGCTCCGGAGATCTGGTTGCGGTTCACGCCGCCGTCC
This sequence comes from Marmoricola sp., assembly GCA_051952795.1. Taxonomy (GTDB): domain Bacteria; phylum Actinomycetota; class Actinomycetes; order Propionibacteriales; family Nocardioidaceae; genus Marmoricola. Next base: position 1,684 of record JBQCJL010000173.1, on the reverse strand, counting down.
TGGATGAGGACCGCCACCGCGACCTTGGGGTTGTCCGCCGGGGCGAACGAGACGAACCACGCGTAGGGCGGTCGCGAGGCCGCGCTCTGGGCGGTTCCGGTCTTTCCGGCCACCTGGATGCCAGGGATCTGCGCCGGAGTGCCGGTGCCGTTCTGGACCACCTTCACCATCATCTGGGTCAGCTCCTGGGCCACGGTCGGTGAGACCGCCGGCTGCAGGTCGTTGATCGGATGCGGGCTGGCGTGGGAGGCCACGTTCAGACCGGCGTCGATCTCGCTGACGAGGTAGGGAGCCATCACCACGCCGTTGTTGGCGATGCCGGCTGCCACCAGTGCCATCTGCAGCGGAGTCGCCGCGACGTTGCCCTGACCGATCGCGGCGAGCACCGTACCCGGGGCGTCGGCGTTGGTGGGGAAGTTGCTGGCGGCCTGCGACACCAGGCCGTCGTCGAGATCGCTGAAGTAGGTCTGACCGAACCCGAACTTCGCGGCCTGGTCGTTCAGGGCCTTGACCCCGAGCGCTCCACCCACGGTGCCGAACGCGACGTTGCACGAGCGCTCGAGCGCCACCGTCAGCGTCACCTTGAGCCCGCCGCACGCGAAGCCGTTCTCGTTGGTGAGGTACCTGGTCGACTGCGGCAGCCGCATCCGAGCGACGCCGGGAACCAGGGTGTTGGGGTTGTAGCGACCGCTCGAGAGCGCTGCCGCCGCGGTGACGAGCTTGAATGTGGAGCCCGGCGGGACGATCGACTGGATGGCGGCGTTGTCCAAGGGACTCGGCCGCTGGTTGAGCAGCCGGTTCTTGGTGGCCGACACCTTCGACGCGTCGTGCACGGCGAGGTTGTTCGGGTTGTAGGTCGGCGTCGACATCATCGCGAGGATGCGGCCGGTGCTCGGCTCGATGGCGACGACGGAGCCGACCTTCCCGCGCAGACCCTGGTACGCAGCCCGCTGCGCCGCCGCGTTGAGGGTGAGGACCACGTTCTCGCCCGGCGTCGGCTTGTTCTCGAGGACATCGCTGAGCCGGCGCAGGAAGAGCTTGTCGTCCTCGCCGCTCAGCGCCTTGTTCTGGCTGGCCTCGATGCCGCCGAGCCCGTAGCCCAGCGAGAAGTACCCGGTGATCTGGGCGTACTCCGGACCGAACGGATAGGTCCGCTGGTACTTGTAGACGCCACGGATCGGGTTGCTGACCGCGATCGGCTTGCCGCCCACGATGATCGTGCCGCGCTGGCGGGAGAACTCGTCGTTGACGGCACGGACGTTGTTCGGATGATCGGTCACCGAGCTCAGCGACGACGCTTCGAAGAACTGGACGTACGTGGCTCGGCCGAGCAGCCCCAGGAAGAGCACCAGGAAGCCCACGGCAAGGGTGCGGATCGGTCGGTTCATCGCAGACTCACCACCGTGGTCGCGTCGACGTCGTCATCGGCGTTCCAGCGAGGTAGGGGGCGGCGCGCCTGATCCGAGATCCGCAGCAGCAGAGCGGCGAGCGCCCAGTTCGAGATCAGGCTCGAGCCGCCGTAGGACAGGAACGGCGTGGTGAGGCCGGTGAGGGGGATGAGCTTGGTGACGCCGCCGATGACCACGAAGACCTGGAGCGCGAGCACGGCGGCCAGACCGGTGGCCATCAGCTTGCCGAAGCCGTCGCGGCAGATGAGGGCCGCGCGCAGGGCCCGCTCGACGAT
>JBQCJL010000172.1:0-5711 GCA_051952795.1 Marmoricola sp. | reverse complement strand
CCAGGATCGCCTTGATGACGTCGCCGTGGGAGATCGCGAGCCAGACCGCGTTCTCGCCCTCGGCCGCCGCGCTCTCCCTGCTGAGACTTCGAGCGGCGGCGACCGCCCGATTGCTCCTCGCGGGCATCGACTCCCCTCCGGGGAAGGCCGCGGCGGAGGGCTGCCGCTGGACCGTGCGCCACAGCGGCTCCTTGGCCAGCTCCGCGAGCGCTCCCCCGGTCCAGTCGCCGTAGTCGCATTCGGTGAGGCGCTCATCGATGTCGATCTGCCGGCCGGGCACCAGCAGCTCGGCCGTCTCCAGACACCGTTGCATCGGGCTGCTGATCACGCGTGCGATCGGCACGTCCGCGAGGCGCTCCGCCGCTGCCTGCGCCTGATCCTTGCCCACCGCGTCCAGGCCGATGCCCGGTCCGCGACCGGCCAGGACGCCGGCGGCGTTGGCGGTGGTTCGACCGTGACGAGCAAGGATGAGGAACACACGCTGACACTAACCGCCCACGCGGCGAGGCGTCCCTCCGAACGCTCGAAGCTGTCCTAGGTTGTGCCCATGGAGCAACGCTTCCTCGGGAACACCGGCCTTCAGGTGTCACGCCTGGGTCTGGGGACCATGACCTGGGGACGTGACACCGACGAGCACGAGGCCCGCGATCAGCTCACCGCATTCCTCGAGGCCGGCGGCAATCTGATCGACACCGCGGCCGGCTACACCGACGGCGATTCCGAGCGCCTGGTGGGGCAGCTCGTCCGCGAGACGCTCCGCCGCGACGAGGTCGTGATCGCGACCAAGGCAGGCATCGGCCGCAGGGGCAACGAGCGCGTGACGAATGTCGCACGCGGCCATCTGCTGGCCACGCTGGATGCCTCCCTGCGACGCCTCGGCGTCGACCACATCGATCTGTGGCAGGTGCACGTCTGGGTCGACGGCATCCCCCTCGACGAGACGCTGAGCGCGCTCGACCAGGCGGTCAGCAGCGGACGGGTGGCGTATGCGGGGATCTGCAACTACAACGGCTGGCAGACGGCGCAGGCGGCCACCTGGCAGCGGGCCGTCCCCGGCCGAGCGCCGCTGGCGTCCACGCAGGTCGAGTACTCGTTGCTGAACCGCGGCATCGAGAGCGAGGTCGTGCCTGCCGCCGAGGCCCTGGGACTCGGGATCCTGCCGTGGTCTCCGCTGGGGCGCGGCATCCTCACCGGGAAGTACCGCTCCGGGATCCCTGCCGATTCGCGGGCGGCGTCCCACCACCTCGCGGGATTCGTGGGGTCGCTCATGGACGAGCGCGCGGGTGGCATCGTGGAGGCGGTGGCCAAGGCCGCCGACGGCCTGGGGTGGTCCCCGCTGGAGGTGGCTCTCAGCTGGGTGCGGGACCGGCCCGGCGTGGTGGCGCCGATCGTGGGAGCCCGGACCGCCGCGCAGCTGCGCGAGTCGTTGGCGTCGGAGGACTGCGTCCTGCCTCCGGAGCTGGTGGCCGCACTCGACGATGTCTCCCACCCCGGGGCGACCTGGTAGCAGAGGCGAATACAGAGGAGAGCGGATGGCCAGAGCACGTGCGCTACGACCCGGTGTCGAGTACGAGTTCGATCACCTCACGTTCAACCGCGAGTTCTCCCGCAACGTCGTGACTCGACTTCTCGTCGAACGTGCCGAGCAGGGTGGCTGGGAGCTCGATCGCCTGCGCCTGACCGCCGACGGCACCCGGCGCGTGATCCTGAGGCGCCGGATCATCCGGCAGCGTCCGGTGCTGTTCTTCGTCGAGACCTAGAGACTGCCGAGGAAGCGGTCGAACACCCGGGCGCCGAAGCGGAGTCCTTCGACCGGAACCCGCTCGTCGACACCGTGGAAGAGCGACGTGAAGTCCAGGTCGGGCGGGAGCTGCAGCGGCGCGAAGCCGAAGACCTGCATGCCGAGGTCCGCCCAGTACTTGCCGTCGGTGCCGCCGGACATCAGGTAGGGCACGACGATCGCATCCGGGTCCTCGGCCAGCAGCGACTCGGTGATCAGGTCGGCGACCGGCCCGTCATAGGGGTTCTCCACCGCGGGAAGCAACGTCTCGGGCTCGACGGCGACACCCGGGCCGACCAGCTCCGCGATCGTCGCGAGGAAGTCGTCCTGCTGGTCGGGAAGGAACCGCCCGTCGACCCATGCGCGCGCACGACCCGGCACGACGTTCACCTTGTAGCCGGCCTCCAGGCGGGTCGGGTTGGCGGTATTGCGGATGACGGCGCCGAGCATCCGCGCCGCAGGTCCCGTCTCGGCGATCAGCTCCTCGACGTTGAGCGGCGTCACCTCGACCCCCGCAGCCGAGCCGACCGCGGCGAGGAAGACCTCCATCGTCGGCGTGAGGTGCACCGGCCACTGATGGGCTCCGATGCGCTCGACGGCCGCAGCCAGCCGCGTCACCGGATTGTCGGGATGCTGCATCGAGCCGTGTCCGGCCTGCCCGTCGGCGGTCAGGCGGAGCCACGCCATCCCCTTCTCCGCGGCCTGGATCATGTACATCCGCTGACCCGCGATGGTGGCGCTGAAGCCGCCCACCTCTCCGACGGCGGCAGTGGCGCCCTCGAACCACTCCCGGCGCTCGCGCGCCAGCCAGCCGGCGCCCTTCACCCCACCGGCCTCCTCGTCGGCGGTGAAGCACAGCAGCAGCGGACGTCGGGGCACGACGCCTGCGTTGGCCCGCGCACGGACCGTGGAGAGCAGGATCGCGTCGAAGTCCTTCATGTCGACCGCACCCCGCCCCCAGACGTAGCCGTCGGTCACCTCACCCGAGAAGGGATGGACCTGCCAGTCCTCGGCCTGAGCCGGCACGACGTCGAGGTGCCCGTGGAGCAACAGCGGGTCGCCCTCGGTGCCGCCCCAACGCGCGAGCACGCTCGCGCGTCCGCGCTCAGACTCGACGATCTCCGGTTCGATGCCGACGTCGTCGAGCAGCTCGGCGACCCGTTCCGCGGCGCTACGCTCCCCCGGCCCGGAGCTGTCCCCGAAGTTCGAGGTGTCGATGCGGATCAGCTCGGAGCACAGGTCGACGACCTCGGCGGCGGGGTCATAGGAAGTCACGGTTCGACCTTAGATCCCCGAGGACGACCCGTGACACCATCTGCGGCGTGACCACGCTGATCGTCTCCGCGACCGCCGCCGAGGCCGCCTTCATCCCCTCGACGCTTCCACTCCTCGTCACCGGCTTGGGCAAGACGGCCGCGGCGGCGCATCTGAGCCGCGAGCTCGCACGTCGGCCGGAGATCACGCGGGTGGTCAACATCGGGACCGCGGGCGCACTCCACGCCGGCGTCAGTGGTCTCCACGTGGTCGGCACGGTCATCAATCACGACATCTCGGCAGCGGCCATCCGCTCGCTCGGCTACGAGGTCGAGGACGAGCTGCTGTTGCCCGCTCAGTCACCGATCCGGCTGGCCACCGGAGACGTCTTCGTCTCCGATCCGCTGGTGCGCGATGCGTTGGCGCAACGCGCCGATCTGGTCGACATGGAGGGCTTCGCGCTGGCGTGGACCGCGCGCCTCTTCGGCGTCGAGACCGTGCTCGTCAAGCATGTGTCCGACAACGCTGACGAATCCGCCCACGACTGGCCGCAGGCCGTGGCGGCATCCGCGCGTGCGCTGGCGCACTGGGTCGAGGAAAGCCTGTGACAGCTGGGCTTCCGAAGAATTTTCGGTGAAAGCCCGCAGAGATGTTCGCGCACCCCTAGCGTTGTTCCCGCAAGCCGGATCCGATGACGATTCCGTGTGGGGACGAAGCGTGTTGGGAGCACGCGAGGGAGATGCTCGTCGCCGGCTTCAGCACCTATGGCTCTGGGGAGGGACCATGAAGCGCACATCCATGCTCAAACGACCCTTGGGGATCGTCACCGCGATGGCAGCGGCCCTTGCGGCTGTCGCCTCGAACGCGGGCGTCGCACACGCGGCGACCGCGCGATCGGTGACGCTCTACGCATCACCCACGGGGTCGTCGACCTCGTGTTCGTCGCTGCGCCCCTGCGCGTTGTCGACGGCCCAGAGTCAGGCGCGCACCTACTCGCGCAGTGGCTACAACATCACCGTCATCCTCGCGGGCGGCACCTACCAGCTGTCGGCACCGCTCAACTTCACCTGGGCGGACAACGGCTACAGCCAGTACCGCGTCACCTACCAGGCGGCATCGGGACAGACGCCGGTCTTGAGCGGCGGTCGCTCGCTCAGCGGTTGGAAGCAGTACTCCGCCGCCAAGAACATCTGGGTCGCCTCCGCGCCGGGCCTGGCGCCGACCCGTCAGCTCTACGTCAACGGTCGGCGGGCCACGGTCGCCTCGGCCCCCGCGTCCACGGTGTTCGGAGCACTCACGCCCACCGCCAGCGGCTACACGACGTCGCTCGCCGGCAACCTGAGCGCCTGGTCCGGGACGGCCGACCAGCCGGACCTCCACCTGGCCGGAGCACCGTTCCCGTGGGCTGACTCGATCTGCGGCATCAGCTCCGTCGCGGACACCACGGTGACGATGGCCAATCCGTGCTTCCAGAACCTGAGGACGCCGATGGCGGGCTACACGGTGCCCGACTCCATCCTCGACGGACCGGCGACGGTCGAGAACAACCTCGCGTTGCTGAACCAGCCCGGACAGTTCTACGCGAATACGCATGACGGGCTCGTCTACTACATCCCGCGTCCCGGCGAGACGATGGCCAACGCCACGGTGATCGCGCCGCAGTTGAACACCCTCGTCAACGTCACCGACGCGACGAACCTCTCCTTCTCGGGCATCACCTTCGGCTACACCAACTGGGTTCCCGACCCTGCGCAGGGATTCGTCGACGTGCAGTCCAACGTCTACGACACCTCCTCGAACACCGCCTGGGCGACGATGCCGAGCGCCGTGTCGGTCGTCACCGGAACCGGTGTCACCATCACCGGCGACAAGTTCACCCATCTCGGCGGTATCGGCCTCAGTGTCGATGCCGGCGGCAGTGGCAACACCGTGACGGGCAACGTCGTGAACGATGTCTCGGGCACGGGCATCAGCCTGTCGTCGCCGCTCGCGGCCACGGAGTCGAGCGACAAGGTGACCGACAACTACGTGCACCACGTGTCGGTCGAGTACCTGGGTGGCGTCGGGATCTTCGCCGGCAGCGTGGCCCACACCACGATCGCGCACAACGAGGTCTGGGCCGTGCCCGGAACGGGCATCTCGCTCGGTTGGGGCTGGGGTTCCGGCTCGACGATGACCGACAACCACGTCGACTACAACCGGGTGCACGACGTCAACGCGGCATCGCTGTTCGACGGCGGCGCCATCTACCTCAACGGTGCCGAGAGTGGAACGGCCGGCAACTCCACGGTGGTCGGCAACTACATCTCCGGCGACCCGCAGCCCTACGGCGACATCTACCTCGAGGCGGGCGCGTCGAACTACAACGTGTCCAGCAACGTGGTGGCGCACACCAGCACCAACTGGTTGTACCTGCAGACCGCGCAGTACGGCAGCCCCGCGGTGAACAACTCCATCTCGGGCAACTACACCGACACGCCGGCGCCGACGCTCTGCCTGCTGGTCTCGGCGGTCTGCAGCCTCGCAGCGACGATCGACCCCAGCAACACGCTGGTCGACAACGTCAACGGACTCCTGTCCTGGCCCACGGCGGCGACGAACGTCATCGCCGCCTCCGGTCTCGAGTCCGGCTACGCGTCGATCGCGGGCGGTGCGGTGGACACCAATGTCGCCTACG
>JBQCJL010000171.1:0-2914 GCA_051952795.1 Marmoricola sp. | reverse complement strand
ACCTCGTCCCGGAGACGATGGCCGACTCGGCCGTGCCGGGCGCTCGGGTCAAGGTGAACTTCGCCGGGCGCGATGTCGACGGCTTCGTGGTGGCTCGTGGCGAGGCCAGCGACCAGGCCCGGTCGCTGCGCCCGCTGCGGCGTGTGGTCAGCGCGGTGCCGGTGCTCACGCCCGAGGTCGCCGCGCTGGTCGGCGAGGTCGCCGCTCGCTGGGTGGGTACCCGCTCCGACGTTCTCCGTCTGGCGATCCCGCCGAGGCGGGCCAAGGTGGAGACCGAGGAGCTGCCCGCGGTCACGCCCGCCTCGGTCACGGTGGATCCCACGCCGTGGCGTCCGTACGAGGCGGGGGAGTCGTGGCTCACCGCGGTGGCGAGCGGGGGTTCCCCCCGAGCGGTCTGGAGCGCACTGCCGGGACTGGACTGGACCGTGGCGCTGGCAGAGGCGGTCGTCGCCGCGGTGGCCGGGGGTCGGGGCGCCCTGGTGTGCCTGCCCGACCGTCGCGACGTCGCACGTCTGGATGCGACCCTCACCGCCAGGCTCGGTGCCGGACAGCACGCCGTCCTGACGGCCGACGTCGGACCGACCCGGCGGTATCGGACCTTCCTGGCGATCGCTCGTGGGGCGTGCCGTGTGGTGATCGGCACCCGGGCGGCAGCCTTCGCGCCCGTGCGCGACCTCGGTCTGATCGCGATCTTCGACGATGGCGACGACCTCTACGAGGAGCCACGGGCGCCCTATCCGCACGCGCGCGACGTGCTCCTCCTGCGTGCGCAGAGCGCGGGGTGTGCCTTCCTGGCGGGCGGGTTCGCGCAGAGCGTCGAATGTCAGTACCTGCTCCGCACCGGTTGGGCGCACGCGTTGACGGGATCGCGGGACGAGGTGCGCAGCCGGGTAGCCCCACAGATCGCCGGGGCGAGCGATGCAGCGCTCGGCCGCGGCCCGCGGGCCCAGGCTGCCCGGATCCCTCCCGACGCCTTCGAGGCGCTGCGCGCGGGACTTCAGCGCGGCCCGGTGCTGGTCCAGGTGGCACGGCGCGGCTACGCCGTGCGACTCGCTTGCGAGACCTGTCGGACTCCGGCCGCCTGCGCGAACTGCCATGGTCCGCTGCGCATCCCACGGCGCGGCGGCGCGCCCGAGTGTGCCTGGTGTGGCCTGCAGGTGCCGGCATGGACGTGCAGCGCCTGCGGCGGCCACGGGCTACGAGCCCCGATGATCGGTGCGGACCGCACGGTGGAGGAGGTCGGCCGCGCGTTTCCCGGCGTGGTGGTGCGCCAGTCCTCGGGCGACTCGGTGATCGATCGCGTGCCGGACAAGCCGGCCCTGGTGGTGGCAACCGCTGGCGCCGAGCCGGTCGCCGACGGCGGGTACGCGGCCGTGGTGCTGCTCGACACCGCGGCGGTGCTCGCGCGGGAGGACCTCCGGGCAGAGGAGGAGGCGCTCCGGCGCTGGATGAACGCCGCCGCCCTGGCCAAGCCGGTGAGTGCGGGCGGCCAGATCGTGGCCGTCGGTGATCCGGCAGCGGCCAGCCTCCAGGCGCTGGTGCGCTGGGATCCGGTCGGCTTCGCCGGGCGGGAGTTGGAGGAGCGGGCCGCAGCGCATCTGCCGCCGGCTTCGGTGATCGCCACGCTGACCGCGCCTGTGGAGGTCCTCGAAGGCTTTCTCGACGACCTCGCCCTGCCGCCGCATGCGGAGGTGCTCGGCCCACTCGCGGTGGATGAGGAGGCGATGCGCGCCGTGGTGCGGGTGCCGCGCGCGGACCGCGAGGCGCTGACGCTCGCCTTGCGCCAGATCCAGGGCGCGCGCTCGACCCGGAAGCGCCCGCACGTGCGGGTCCAGATCGACCCGCATGACATCGACTGAGGGTTGCGCTCGACCGCTGTGGCCAGCACCACAATCGCGCCTCTAGCCTTATTGACGCCGATTCAATAAGATCGTCGGCATGAGTCAGCAGCCTGAGCACGTCAACGTCCTCATCATCGGAGCCGGCCTGTCGGGCATCGGCGCGGCCGCCCATCTGGTGCGCGACCTGCCGGATCGCACCTACGCCATCCTCGAGCGGCGCGAGGACCTCGGGGGTACGTGGGACCTGTTCCGCTACCCGGGCGTGCGCAGCGACTCCGACATGCACACGCTGGGCTACCGGTTCCGCCCCTGGACGAGCGACCGCGTGCTCGCCGACGGCGCCTCCATCAAGCAGTACGTCCGGGACACGGCGCAGGAGTACGGCATCCTCGACAAGATCCGGTACGGCCACCAGGTGCTCGACGCCGACTTCTCGACGGACACCGACCTGTGGCACGTGCGCTACCGCGCCGACGGCGAGGACCGCGTCATCACGGCGGACTTCATCTGGGCATGCGCGGGGTACTACTCCTACGACGAGGGGTACCTGCCGACGTTCCCCGGCATCGAATCCTTCCAGGGCCAGACGGTGCACCCGCAGTTCTGGCCCGAGGACCTCGACTACGCCGGCAAGAAGGTCGTCGTCATCGGCTCCGGCGCGACCGCGATCACCCTGGTGCCCTCGATGGCGGCCGAGGCGGCGCACGTCACCATGCTGCAGCGCTCTCCCACGTACATCATGTCGGTCCCGTCGGTCGACCCCACCGGGTCGCTGCTGCGGCGACTCCTGCCGGCCAAGGTGGCGGCCGAGCAGGCACGCTGGCGCAACGTGATCCTCCAGGCCGTGCTCTACCAGCTGAGCCGCCGCCGCCCCGACACCGTGCGCGCGCTGATCCGGCGCCTCACCAAGCTGCAGCTGCCCGAGGACTATCCGGTCGACGTGCACTTCAACCCCCGCTACACCCCCTGGGATCAGCGCCTGTGCGTGGTGCCGAACGGTGACCTCTTCCGGTCGATCCGCTAGGGCGAGGCCTCCATCGCCACCGGCGAGATCGAGACCTTCACCGAGAGCG
>JBQCJL010000170.1:0-4352 GCA_051952795.1 Marmoricola sp. | reverse complement strand
CCCGCCGCGCTCACCCGGGCGTCCGGCAACCCCCCCACACGGGGGCCGCCGCGGGCCCCGCCGCGCCTGCTGGGGCCCCGTCGGCTCGTCTTTGGCTCTAAGCCAGGCGCGCGGTGGTGTTGCGAATGATGAGCTCGGTGGGGAGCGTCTGTTGCTCCTCGCGGTCGAGACGCCCGGCGATCATGTCCATCAGCATGTTGGCCGCGATGCGGCCCTTCTCCACCATGGGCTGCCGAATCGTGGTGAGGCCGGCGGCCTCGGCGATCGGCACATCATCGAACCCGATGACGGACAGGTCGGCGGGCACGTCGATGCCCAGCTCGGCCGCGACCTTCAGGACGCCGAATGCCATGGTGTCGGACGTCGCTGCGATCGCCGTCAGCCCGTCACGCTCAAGCATCGTCCGCGCTGCGGACTCAGCAGACGCGTCGTCCCAGGCTCCGGCCTCGACCACGGGAACCTCGTCGAAATCGAGGCCGTAAGCCTCGCACTCCTCGGCATAGCCCAACAGGCGCTCTCGAACGACGCGCTCCGTCGACTCTCTGCGGCGGTCAGTGTCGACCCAGCCGCGATGACCGTCAGGCCGGAGTCGATCGGCCACGACCCCGATATGGCGGTGCCCCAACTCCAGCAAATGGTGCATTTGGGCGCGGGCCGCCTCGCGGTCGCGGATGCCGATGAGAGGCACCCCCGGCAGGCGGGGAGCATCCACCACAACGATCGGGATCTGGCGTGCACGGATGTACATCAGCGCCGGATGATCATCCGGCAAGCTGTGCACGATGACCCCGTCGACCAATCCCCTCAGCGCCGTGCGGTTGTGCGCGCGCGAGCTGCCTCCTTCGAGAGCCTCGATGTGGTGGGGGAGGGGCAGCAGCGTCAGTGCCACGTCGTCGACCCGGTTGCTTCCCACTACTCCCTGAAGTAGGGATTTCGTCGACTCGTCGGTGAAGGCGTACTGGAGCGTGTCCATCACCATCACGCCGATGGCGCCCACCTTGCCGGAGCGCAGGCTCGCTCCAATGATGTTCGGCCCGGCATAGCCGAGCCGAGAGGCGGTGGCCATGATGTGCTTGACCTGGCTATCGGACAACTTGGACGGCCGGCTGTACGCGTAGGACACCGCAGCCTGGGACACGCCCGCCGCTCGCGCAACGTCCTTCATCGTGACCACGTGGCCGCCCCTCCTCATCGTGTGGAACCGCTGGCAGTGAACCGTATCACCGATGGGCGGTGTCAGTCCGACCGATCTGCGGGAGATGCTAGTCGTCGGGCGCCGCGGCGTGTGCGAGTCGCGACCGTCAGACCTGGGCCCGCATTGCTCCGTACTGTTCGGCGACCCGGCGCACGCGGTTGGCAGCATCGGCCAACCGTCGGGCGAAGACGGTGTCAACCGCGGCCAGCTCGGCGACCTCGTCGGCTAGACCGAGTAGGTGATCCCCGCCGTTGAGCAGTACGAGATCTGCCCCCGCACGCAGGCTCGCCACTGCCGTCGAGTAGAGGTCGCGTCCCAGCAGGGTCGCCGGGGCGTCGAGGTCGTCGCTCACGATCATGCCCTGGAACCCGAGCGCTCCACGCAGCAGCGACACCGTCGGCCCCGACGTAGAGGCAGGTTCGTCCCGATCGACCTCGGGGACGACCGCAGGTCCGAGCATGATGCCCGTGGAGCCCGCGACAACAGCCTCACGGAAGGGAGTGAGCGCGCCCTCGCCCCAGGTGCCCGCCGCGACGGCGGCGGAGGCGTCGTGGGCGGGATCGACGCTCACAGCCGGGAATCCAGGGAAGTGCTTGGCGATCGTGGCTATGCCCGCTGCCTGCGTGCCTCGGATGTAGGCGGCGCCGATCCTGCCGACATCCTCGGGGGATAGCGATGAGGGGAGGGTTCGTCCCTCGAGCCACGGATTGCCACCCCTCAGGACGTCGAGCACGGGAGATAGGAACACCGAGACACCCAAGGACCGGGCAACCTCGGCCAACGAGCGCGCCGCACTCTCGAATCGCTCGAGCGAGGCAGTCGAGGCATCCGCAGGTGGCTGGCAGTCGGGCACCAGCCCATGAAGGCGCCGTATGCCCCATGGCTCTTGGTCGACGGCGACGAGAAGCTCACCTCCCGCGAGGCTGCCCGCCGCGCTCACCCATGACCGGATGTCCTCGGCGGTCTCGGTTCGCTCGCGGTCGGTCGACATCGACCGCGCAACGTATTCGTCGCGCGTCTCCGCGACCAGGGCGCTGCGCAGACCCCGTTGTAGAAGTGCGGCGAGCCATGACGGGATCGAGAGGTCGCCGACCACAGGGAGAAGAACCGCGACACTATCGCGGCGGTGGACTTCGGAGGCTTTGGTGATACGATTCACCATCTAACCGTCTCACCCCTCCGCGTGCGGCGTCAACCTCCACTTCGAGAAGGGCAGAGTGGTGTGGCAGTGCGGCTTGCTGCGAGCGATCGAACACTGGTCGACCACGCGATCCGGGTCGCTGAGACAGCGACGCGAATCGAAATCTCGGTCTACCTCGGAGCTGCCGCCGCTGACACCCGCGACTTCGCCGAGCGTCTTCATGCGCTGCTAGCGGCTCCTGACCGCAGCCTCTTGATCCTGATCGACACAAGCTGCCGATCGGTGGAGATTGTCACCGGCCGAGTCGCTCGTGAGCGGATCGCCGATGAGACCGCGTCGAAGGCAGCGGCGTCGATGCTGGGCCTGCTAGGCGCGGATCGTGTTGTCGAGGCGGTTGTCGCCGGTCTCCGCGCCATCGAGAGCCAAGGTCGTAGTGCGCTGGTGCGCGGCTAACGTGGTGAAATGGTGGAGATCTCGATGCGTTCTCGAATGCGTGCCGGCGCGCCGTACATCGCCGATGACCCAGAGATCGCAGCCGATATGGAGCGCGCGCAGCGGCTGTGTTGGCAGATCAATCAGGCCGATCCGACGGCCGGCGGAGAGCTTCGGCTCCTCTTCGACCAGTTGCTCGCGCAGTTTGGCGACGGTTCGGAGATACGTCCACCCTTCCACTGCGACTACGGCCATCGGACCCGGATAGGAGCGCGAACGTTCGCCAACTTCGGGCTCGTCGTACTCGACGTGGCCACCGTGGAGATCGGCGACGACGTCTTCATCGGGCCCAACGTCCAATTGCTCACCGCCACCCATCCGCTCCACCCCGTGACCCGCCTCGACAAATGGGAGTCAGCGGACCCGATTTCGATCGGCAACAACGTCTGGCTCGGTGGCGGCGTCATCGTGTGCCCTGGCGTGACGATCGGGGACGACGCGGTGATCGGCGCCGGTTCCGTCGTCATCAAGGACGTCCCTTCCGGCGTGCTCGTCGTCGGCAACCCGGCACGCGTCGTGCGCGCGCTCAATGGAGAAATGACCTAACGGACGCGGGCTCGTGGAGCAGTTCGACGGTGGAGTCCGCCGAGTGGGCTCGGGCCACCAAGACCTCATGTGCGAGCCGGGCGAACTCCCGTGTGGCGGGTGAGATCGGATAGCCGCGCCGTCTGATCAGCGCGACCACGTCGAACAGCGGTTCTTGGAGGCATGTCGCATGGAGGCCGCGGGCGTCGACCAGTCGGCCGAGGGCCGCCCCGGGCACCAGGGAGTCACCCAAGCCGGCTGCAACGAGTTCTATCGCTGGCGCGAGGTACTCCACCTCGATGATCGGACTGAGATGGCGGCCCTCCAACTGCGCGCGGTCCGCGAGCTGTCGTCGCATCGGATCAGTGACACTGAAGTGTGCGTCGTACAGGATCATCCGACGGTCGCATATGTCACCGATCGACGGTGGTGCCGCCACGTGGGCGGGGTCGGCGCTTACGTACATGATCTCGTCACGGACCAAGGGGAGCACGTTCAAGTCGTCACTGCCTTCGATGGGCAGGATGACCAGGCCCGCCTCCAGGCGACCGGCGCGGACGTCATCACCCGTCTCGGCACTGTTCTGGCCGACGAGCCGGATGCGGACGTTGGGGTGCTTATCGTGGAACCGGCGCACCAATCCGTCTTGGAGATAGAGATCGGCATTGCGCAAAAGTCCGAACGTCGCGGTGCCGCCTTCAAGATCGCGGAGAGCCTTCACTGCATCGGCGCCCGCCTGCACCGACTCGATCGCCCCCTGTGCGTGCGGAAGCAGTTGCTCTCCAGCCGGGGTCAGCTGCAGTCCGCGGGCAACGCGGCCGAACAACGGGGCTCCGATCTCATCCTCCAGGCGGCGAACCAGATCAGAGATCGCGGGCTGGCTCATCTTTAACTCCACCGCCGCCGCGGTGAAGGTTCCGGTGCGGGCAGCGGCCACAAACGCTGCAAGCTGAGTGATGGTCATAAGTAAATCTTATGTCATATGCAAGATAACTGGCT
>JBQCJL010000169.1:0-12094 GCA_051952795.1 Marmoricola sp. | reverse complement strand
CGACGGGCCGAGGATCGCGCCCGGAAGAAGTACGAGACCGCTGGGGTCGCCCTCACCGCTCTGGACGAGGTGATCGCGGCGGGACGAGCGCGCGCCGAAGCCTTGGAGCAGCGCGCAGGCGGCGTCTCCCTCGTCGCCTGGGAGCAGCAGGTCGCGGACCTCCGCGCACGGCGGGACGATCTCGCGGCCCGCGCCGGAGCGATCGAGCCGCTGCAATCGCAGATCAGTGCGATCGACACCCGGGCAGAACACCTGGCCATGGGCATCAGCGCTCAGGTTCAGCTCGAGGCACAGGCACGAGCGCAGCTGGAGAGCGCGATCCGCCGTCGCGAGGATGCGGAGGCGGAGGTAGCGGACGCCCTGGGCGATCACCTCGACGCGCAGGAGTACCTCGCTCAGGCACGCCTCCGGGCCGATCGAGTGGCCTCAGCGGCACGCGCGCACCGCCGGAGTCGGGAGGCGGACAGCGAGGCGGCTCAATGCCGCGCCGCCCTGGATCTGCAGGCACGGTCACTGGGCTTCGCCGCTGGGGACGATGCCGAGCAGGCCCTGCTCAACCCGGAGCGAGCCGAAGCGATCAGGCGCTGCGAGCACGAGCGGTCCCAGCGCCGCCTCGGTGCGCGGGCCGTGCTGGAGGATCCGCTCGTCCTCGCGAGTCTGCCGCTTCCACGCCCGGATCTGGAGCAGCTCGCTCGCGAGGCCACGCAGGCGGACCATGCCTTCGCCGCGGCGCAGGCTTCTCTGCACCTCGCGACGACCCGCCAGAGTCGGAGCCGCGCCGTACGTGAGGAGTTGGACGCGGCGGTGGCTCGCTATCAGCCGATCGAGACGAAGGCGGAGCAGGTCCAGGCGCTCAGCGGTCTCCTCGAGGGCACCGGTGCGGACAATCGGCTGCGGATGCGGCTGTCCGCCTTCGTCCTCGCGGAGCGGTTGCGTCAGGTCATCGATGCCGCGAACGCTCGCCTGCAGGTGATCTCCGAGGGCCGCTATGTGCTCAGCTACCAGGAGGAACGAGGCGCCGGTGAGGCTCGAGGTGGGCTCAGCCTCTCGATTCTGGACGAGTGGACCGGAGTCCGGCGGGATCCGTCCACGCTCTCCGGCGGCGAGACGTTCGTGGTGTCGCTGTGCCTTGCGCTGGGCCTCGCCGACACGGTCGCCGACGAGGCCGGTGGCCTCCGCATCGACACGCTCTTCATCGACGAGGGCTTCGGCTCCCTCGACGCACAGACCCTCGACTCGGTGATCGACATCCTGGGCCAGCTCAGCCAGGGTGGACGCGTGACCGGAGTCGTGAGCCACGTATCGGAGCTGCGCGAGCGCATGCCGGCCGTGCTGGAGGTGGTCCCCTCGAAGTCCGGATCCACCGTGAGGAGGGCGGCTCTGTGAGCCTGGCATCGATCGACGACGACTTCCTGAGTCTCGGCTTCACATCGCTGGCCGAGGTCGCGTTGGATCGGGCACGGAGTCATGGTGCGACTCATGCGGACTTCCGCTTCGAGCGCACCCGCACCCAGTACCTCGCCGTGCGCGACCACGGACTCGACGGTGCCGAGGATCATGCGGATCTCGGGTTCGCCGTGCGCGTGATCGTCGACGGTGCGTGGGGCTTCGCCGCGAGCACCGAGTGCACCTCGGTCAGCGCTGCTGCAGTCGCGGATCGCGCGGTCGAGCTTGCGCGGCTGGCGGGTCGCGTCACCCGCACGCCCGTCTCCCTCGCGCCGGAGCCGGTGTATCGAGACGCGACCTGGGCCTCGACGTGGCAGATCAATCCCTTCGACGTCCCGTTGCGAGACAAGGTCGACCTCCTGTGCTCCTGGACCGACGAGCTGCTGCGGAGCGAGGCCGTCCACCACGCCACGGCGTCGCTGCTCCAGATCCAGGAGAACAAGTTCTACGCCGACCTCGCCGGCACTACGACGACCCAGCAGCGGATCCGCCTCGAGCCGGTCGTCGAGGCGCACGGCTACCTCGGTGATGTCTACGACTCCCTACGCACGATCGCGCCACCGACGGCACGTGGGTGGGAGTACCTGCTCGGCGACGGGTTCGACTTCGACGCCGAGCGGGCCGAGCTTCCCGAGCTCCTCACGGAACGACTGCGCGCGCCCTCCGTGGTGCCTGGGCGCTACGACCTGGTGGTGCACCCGTCCAACCTCTGGCTCACCATCCACGAGTCGGTCGGCCACGCCACCGAGCTCGATCGCGCCCTCGGCTTCGAGGCCGGGTACGCCGGCACGTCCTTCGCCACGCCCGACCTGCTGGGCACGCTGCAGTACGGATCGGAGCTGATGAACGTCACGGCTGATCGCACGGTCGAGTATGGCCTCGCCACCACGGGATTCGACGACGATGGCGTCGCGACCACCACGAGTCCGCTGGTGACCGACGGCGTGCTCGTCGGCTACCAGTTGGACCGGGCCACCAGCGCGGCCTACCCCAGCGTGAACGGCGGCCGCTCCAATGGTTGCTCGTTCGCCGACTCGGCGCTTCATGTTCCGCTGCAACGGATGGCCAACGTCAGTCTGATGCCGGGACGGTCCGATACCTCCACGGAGGCGCTGATCGCCGGCGTCGAGCACGGCCTGTATGTGGTCGGCGACAAGTCGTGGTCCATCGATATGCAGCGCTACAACTTCCAGTTCACGGGTCAGCGCTTCTACCGCATCGAGAACGGCCGGCTGGCCGGGCAGGTCCGCGACGCGGCCTATCAGGCGACCACCACCGACTTCTGGGGAGCGCTCGTCGCGCTCGGCGGCCCCGATACCTACGAGCTCGGAGGCGCCTTCAACTGCGGTAAGGCGCAGCCGGGCCAGACTGCCGCGGTCAGTCACGGCTGCCCGACCACGGTCTTCGAAGGCATCCGCATCCTGAATGCGTCCGACGAGTCAGGAGCGGACGCATGAGCGCGACGCCGCAGGACCTCGCTGAGTACGCCGTGGACAGCAGCAACGCTGCCGATTGCATCGTTGCTGTCGAGCAGGCCTCCGCGGTCAACCTGCGCTGGGCCAACAGTTCGCTGACCACCAACGGCTCGCTCACGGCACTCCAGGCGACGGTGGTGGCGATCGACGGACCGCGCAGCGTGTCGGTAGCCGGCCCGGCGAGCACACGCGCGGACATCGATGCTCTGCTCGAGCAGGCCGAGGCCGGACTTCACGCGGCGTCGATCGCCGAGGACGCCTCGCCCCTCGTCAGCGGCGCTGCGGACGCGGACTGGACCGATCCGCCCGGGGCGACCGCGCCGGCGATCTTCGACGGCGTCATCGAGGCCCTCGCCGACTCGTTCGATCCCACCGACCACCTCCAGTACGGCTTCGTCTCCCACGACATCACCACGACCTACCTCGCCAGCTCCACCGGTCTGCGGCGACGGCATGCGCAGCCGACCGGCCATTACGGTGTGACCGCCAGGACCCCGGACGGCTCGGCGAGCAGCTGGGTCGGCGGTGCGACGCCGGACTTCTCCCTGGACTTCGCCCAGCCCTTGGCCGACCTGCGCGCTCGACTGCGCTGGGGTGCTCGACACATCGACCTGCCGGCGGGTCGGTACGACACGATCCTGCCGCCGTCCGCCGTCGCCGATCTGATGATCGATGCGTACTGGTCGGCCAGTGCTCGCGAGGCCCTCGACGGTCAGACGGTCTACGCCACTCCCGAGGGTGCGATCCGCTGGGACGAGCAACTCGCCCGGCCCGGTGTGAACCTCTTCTCCGACCCCACCGGCGGCGTCTATTCCTCGCTACGAGCCACGCCCTTCGTCGTCGAGTCCCGCTCGTCGGCGATGGGCAGCGTCTACGACAACGGACTCGGCTTGGCGCGTACGCACTGGTTGCGCGACGGCCGACTCGACGCGCTGATCCAGACCCAGCACACCGCGCAGCTGACCGACCGCTCCCCTACCCCGGGCGTCGACAACCTCATCCTGGAGATCGACGGCGCCCAGGGCGGCCTGGACGATCTCGTCGCCGGGATGCCGGACGGCCTGCTGCTCACGTGCCTGTGGTACATCCGCGAGGTCGACCCGCAGACCCTCCTGTTGACCGGCGTCACGCGCGATGGCGTGTACAAGATCGAGGGTGGCGAGATCGTGGGCGTGGTCAACAACTTCCGCTTCAACGAGAGCCCCCTCGACCTCCTGCGACGGTTCAGCGTGGCCTCGGAGACCACCCCGACCTTCGGCCGGGAGTGGGGTGAGGACTACTTCTCACGCACGGCGATGCCCGCCCTGAGGGTGCCCGACTTCAACATGTCGTCGGTCTCCCAGGCGCGCTGAGCTTCCGCCTGCTCAGTCGGAATACGCCTCGATCGGCGGGCAGCTGCAGACCAGATTCCGGTCGCCGTAGGCCTGGTCGATCCGACCGACCGGTGGCCAGTACTTGTCCGGGTCGAAGCCGTCCGGGAACACCGCGGTCGCCAGAGTCTCCGCGTCGTAGGCCCCGCTCACGCAGACCTCGGCCGTGTGCGGCGCATTGCGCAACGGCGAGGTCGCGAGATCCCATTCGCCGCTCTCCACGCGCGCGATCTCACCGCGGATCGCGATCATCGCGTCGATGAACCGATCGATCTCGGCGAGGTCCTCCGACTCCGTCGGCTCCACCATCAGGGTGCCCGCGACCGGGAAGCTCATCGTCGGGGCATGGAAGCCGTAGTCGATGAGGCGCTTGGCGACGTCGTCCACGCTGACGCCGCTGGTCCTGCTGAGCTCCCGCAGATCCAGGATGCACTCGTGTGCGACCAGGCCCTCGTCGCTGCGGTAGAGCACCGGGAAATGGTCCTCGAGCCGCTTGGCGATGTAGTTGGCCGACAGCACCGCGACGCTGGTGGCGTAGGTCAGGCCCTCGGCGCCCATCGCGCGGACGTAGGCCCAGGAGATCGGCAGGATGCCCGCCGACCCGTAGGGCGCCGCGCTGATCGGACCGATGCCCGCGCGCTTGTCCTCGAGAGGGTGCTGGCCGTGAGTCGGCAGGTAGGGCGCGAGATGGGCGCGAACGGCCACCGGTCCCACCCCGGGGCCACCGCCGCCATGTGGGATGCAGAAGGTCTTGTGCAGGTTCAGGTGCGAGACGTCGCCGCCGAACTCGCCCGGCTTGGCATAGCCCAGCAGCGCATTGAAGTTGGCGCCGTCGATGTAGACCTGACCGCCGTGCTCATGCACGATCTCGCACAGCTCACGGATGCCCTCCTCGTAGACGCCGTGCGTCGAGGGGTAAGTCGCCATGATGGCGGCCAGGGTGTCGGCGTTCGCCGCGCACTTGGCCCGCAGGTCGTCCAGATCGACGGTGCCGTCCGCAGCCGACTTCACCACGACGACGCTCATGCCCGCCATCACCGCGGAGGCCGCGTTGGTGCCATGGGCCGACGCGGGCAGCAGACACACCGTGCGCTGATCGTCGCCGTTGGCGAGGTGGAAGGCACGGATGGCCAGCAGGCCGGCCAGCTCTCCCTGGGAGCCGGCGTTCGGCTGGATGGAGACCTTGTCGTAGCCCGTCACGACCGCGAGCCAGCCTTCGAGGTCATCGATCAGGCGCTCGTAGCCGCGGGCGTCGTCGGCGGGCGCCATCGGGTGGAGGTTCGCGAACCCGGGCAGGCCGATCGGCTCCATCTCGACGGTCGCGTTCAGCTTCATGGTGCACGAGCCGAGCGGGATCATGCCGCGATCGAGTGCGTAGTCCCGCGCGGAGAGCTTGCGCAGGTAGCGCAGCATGGCGGTCTCGGAGCGGTGGGTCGAGAACACCGGGTGCTCGAGGTAGCTGGTCGTACGCTCGGGAGCGAGCGCCGATGGAGTCTGGTCCAGCGGGCCGTCCTCGACCCCGAAGGCACGCAGGACCCGGGCCAGCGTGTCGCGATCCGCTGTCTCGCCCACGCTGATGCCGACGTGGTCGGCGTCGACGAGGCGCAGGTGGATCCCGAGGTCGTGCGCCTGGGCGACCACCTCGTCCGCACGGGCCGGAACCCGGGCCAGCACCGTGTCGAAGAACGCGTCGTCCACCACCTCGACCTTGCCTGCACGCAGTCCCTCGGCGATGGCGCGCGCACCCTGGTGCACCTGGGTCGCGATCGCTTTGAGCCCCTCGGGACCGTGGGAGACCGCGTACATGCCCGCCGTCACGGCGAGCAGTACCTGGGCGGTGCAGATGTTCGACGTCGCCTTGTCGCGACGGATGTGCTGCTCCCGGGTCTGCAGCGACAGCCGGTAGGCGGGGCGTCCCGCGGAGTCCTTCGAGACCCCGACCAGGCGGCCCGGCAGGTGGCGCTCGAGTCCGGAGCGAACCGACATGTAGCCGGCGTGCGGACCGCCGTAGAACAGGGGCACGCCGAAGCGCTGCGACGATCCGACGGCCACGTCGGCGCCCAGGGTGCCGGGTGACTCGATCAGGGTGAGAGCAAGAGGATCCGCGGCCAACACCGCCAGCGCGTTGCGCCGGTGGGCCTCCTCGATCACCGCCTGCGGATTCCACAGTCGTCCCGACGCGCCCGGGTACTGGATCAGCACGCCGCACAGGTCGCCGTCGGGAAGTCCGTCGACGAGATCCGCGACCACGACCTCGATGCCCATCGCCTCGGCGCGAGTGCGCACCACCTCGATCGTCTGCGGCAGCGCGTCGGCGTCGACGACGAAGGGACCCGCCGCCTTCGGGTTCGCCCGCCGTACGAGCGTCATCGCCTCGGCGGCGGCAGTGCCCTCGTCCAGCAGCGAGGAGTTCGCGGTCGGCAGACCGGTGAGGTCACTGATCACCGTCTGGAAGTTCAGGAGCGCTTCGAGCCGCCCCTGGCTGATCTCGGGCTGATACGGCGTATAGGCGGTGTACCAGGAGGGGTCCTCGAGCACGTTGCGACGGATGACGCCCGGGGTGATGGTCCCGTGGTAGCCCAGCCCGATCATGGGCTCCAGCGGGCGGTTCTGGGCGGCCAGCGCCTGTAGTTCCGCCGCTGTCTGCGCCTCGGTCGCCGGCGCTGGGAGATCTGTGGCCGCGAGGGTCGACGCGATCGACTTCGGCACGGCGGACGACATCAGCGCATCCAGCGTGTCGAACCCGACGACACCGAGCATCGTCGTGATCTCCGCATCGCGCGGGCCGACGTGGCGCTCGACGAAGGGAAGGGACGTTTCAGCCACGAGAGGCTCCTCCAATAAAGGCAGCGCCTCCCCCTCAGTCGGGCAGGGTGCCCTTCAGAGTTGCCTCACCCGATGGTCCTGGCGCCTGAGAGCTTGTCGGGGAGGAGTTGCCCCTTCGGCGCTCCGCACGCTCTGCGTGATGCAGGCGCCGGAGACTCTCCCATGCGGGTTCGTCAGCAGGGCAAATCTATCAGCCGACGGAGCGTGCTCGGCGCCGCGCCGCGAGCTCGTCGCCCTCGACGGCCGAGGCGTCCTGATCTCCCGCCTCGGCATGCGTGCGCTCGGCGGGCAACTTGGCCAGTGAGCCCTCGATCTCGCGCCAGACACCGCCGATGGCGATGCCGAAGACGCCCTGGCCACCCTGCAGGAGGTCGATGACCTCGTCGTTGCTCGTGCACTCGTAGACGGTGGCGCCGTCGCTCATCAGCGTGACCCGGGTCAGATCCTCGGTGCCGCGGGCGTGGAGGTGCGCGACCGCGGTGCGGATCTGCTGGAGGGACACGCCGGTGTCGAGCAGGCGCTTGATGACCTTGAGCACGAGGATGTCGCGGAAGCCGTAGAGCCGCTGCGTGCCGGAACCGGTGGCGCTGCGCACCGAGGGCTGGATCAGACCCGTGCGGGTCCAGTAGTCCAACTGGCGGTAGGTGATGCCGGCCGCGGCGCAGGCCGTGGGCCCGCGGTATCCGAGGTCGTCGGGCAGCACCGCGAGATCGTCATGGAACAGCAGCCCCTGCTCGTCGGCCGCCGCTGCAGCCTCGATCAGTCCGCGCTGGTCCGCGTGCGATGCGACGCCGTCCATCGTGTTGTCCGACATGGTGACCTCCGAAGCCCAACTCCGTTGAGCGTAACCCCGGGAAAGTCCTGGCGGAAGCAGGTGAGTTACAACGAAGACATTCGAAACACTAAACGCGAACTTTAAGGTTGGTCAAAGACCGCCATCGGCGTGTCGTCCAAACCTTCAAGTAGATCTTCAGGGTTGAGCGTGTCAGCCCTGCTCGAAGTCCTCAGGCGTCACTTGATCGAGGAACTCGCGGAACTCCTCGACCGCGGCATCCTCCTGCGAGATGCCCGCATCGGCCTGGTCCCCATCCGTGCCGACGACTCCCTCGACGCCAGCCTCATCCAGCACGGACTCGTCGCAGAGGATCGGGCAGGACACCCGGATCGCCAGCGCCACGGCATCGGAGGGGCGCGCCGAGATGGTGATGCCCTCGGAGAGCTCGAGCTCGGCGTAGAACACGCCGTCACTCAGCGCCGTGATGGCGACGGCGGTCAAGGCGTGCCCGGTGCCCTCGATCACGTCGGCCAGCAGATCGTGCGTCAGGGGTCGTTGCGGCGTCAGCCCCTGTTGGACCACGGCGATGGCCGTCGCCTCGACGGCTCCGATCCAGATCGGGAGCACGCGCGTGCCATCCGTCTCCTTCAAGAGGAGAACGGGAGTGTTCGCGGGCATCTCGACTCGCAGTCCGACCAGCTCGACCTCACGCACACGATCAGCCTAGTCCTGACAACCCCACGGAGGTGAGGAGCCGTCGCCAGCTCAACGCAGGGCGCGGAGTCCGACGCGCACCAGCGTCGAGTGCAGGCGGACCGAGAGTGCTGCGACCTCGTCCATCGCCTGCGCGGCGCGGCCCTCGGCGCCCTCCTCGCGACTGCGACGAAGCGGCACCACGACCTGCTCGACCAAACCGACCTCGCGGTCGGCAGCGGTCCGGAAGGCACGCAGGTGTCGGGGCTCGACCCCGAACTGGGCCAGCTCCCCCGCCGCCGTGGCGATGGCGACCGCATCGGAGTCGTAGTGGCGGGCTCCGGCGCGCATCCTCACCAGGCCGTACTCCTCCAGCTGATCGAGGAACTCGGCGGTGATCTTGGCGCTCTTGATGAGCTCGAGTCGCGAGACCCGGACGTCGTGGGGCTCGGCACTGTAGGTGGCAGCTTGCGGAGTGCCGTCGCGCCCGACCGGCACCCGGGGCTGGAGTCCGCCCAGCGCCGGCGGCTCGAGTCCGCGGTCGATCGCGTCGAGGTGCTCGTTGATGACCTTCAGGGGCAGGAACTGGCGTTGCGCCGAGAGGATGTAGCGGAGGCGCTCCATGTCACGCTCGGAGTACTTGCGATAGCCGGCCGGCGTCCGCTCGGGAGCGATCAACCCCTCGCTCTCCAGGAAGCGGAGCTTCGACTCCTTGACGTCGGCGTCCGGGAACTCGACCTTGAGCTCGGCCACGACCTGGCCGATGTTCATGCGCCGGGCGGCGCTCGCACTCACCTCAGTGCTCCGCGGCGGGGTAGTAGGTCAGGCGGAACTTGCCGACCCGCACCTCGTCACCGGAGGACATCTCGGCATCGTCGATGCGGTCCCGGTTCAGGTACGTGCCGTTCAGGCTGCCGACGTCATGCACGCTGTACCCGAGGCCACCGTGCGCGTCGCGACGGAACTCGACGTGACGCCGCGAGACGGTGATGTCGTCGAGGAAGATGTCGCTGTCGGGGTGGCGGCCCACGGTCACCAGATCCGTGTCGAGCAGATACCGGCTCCCGACTCCGGGGCCCCGCAGCACCACCAGGAGCGCGCTGCCCGCGGGCAACGCCGCGATTGCGGCGGCGTCGCTGTCGTTGAGGGAGGAGGGATCGTCGATCTCGGGCGTGAGACCGATCGTCGCCGTCTCCGTGCTCTCCGTGAACGCCCGCAAGCGGTGTCCGCACTGGCCGCAGAAGTTTGCGGTCTCCGGATTAGGAGTGCCGCACTGTTCGCAGCGCACCATGCAGGATCACCTTCAACCCGAACTAGAACGTGATGGTTGATCCCAACCTATCAGGCGTCCGTAGCCTCTTCGTACGCACGAGCGTCGAGCAGGTCGTCCAATTCCGACGGGTTCGACGGAACCACCTCGAACAGCCAGCCCGCACCATACGGATCCGAGTTGACGAGCTCGGGCGCGCTGTCGAGTGCCTCGTTGCGGGCGACCACCTCACCGGTCACCGGCGCGTAGACGTCGCTGACGGACTTGGTCGACTCCAACTCCCCCACGGGCTCGCCCGCGGTCACCGGAAGACCGACCTCCGGCAGCTGCACGTAGACGATGTCTCCCAGCGCGTCCTGGGCGAAGTCGGTGATCCCGATGCGCAAGGAGCCCTCGGCCTCGCCGGGCTCCCGGACCCACTCGTGCTCGGCGGTGTAGCGAAGGTCGTCGGGGGTCATCGTGAAAGCTCCTTGGTCAACGCTGTTACTACGCCAGTGGGGGGAAATCGAGAGCAGCCTACGACGTCGGGGACACCTGTGCGTAGCGCGGCTGGGGACCCGATCGCAGCACGGTGATCTGGAGCGATTTCATCTCCGTGACGGTCGTCGTACCGTCGTCGACGGCCACCTCGTCGTTGAAGCCGCCGGGAAAGCTCAGCGCCGCCTTGAGCGTTGCCGGATTACCGATCACGTCGAGGGTGTAGGGCGCGGTCAGCAGACGTCCATCCACCAGGATCCCGCCGTTGCCCGCCTTGAAGGAGGTCTGCGCGACCACGCGCACCTGACCGTTCAGCTGGATCGCCTCGGCACCCGCGTCCCGCAGCTCCTCGATGCCGTCGAGTAGGTGGAAGACCTGGTAGTGGCCCTTGGGGTCGTGCACGACGATCCGCAGTCCCGGTCCCACCGCCGGCAGCGTGCCGGCGAGGATGCCCAGGGTGTCGAGCTCGGTGCGCGCATGCTCCAGCGCCACGGTCCCGCGGTTGGAGTTGTCCTGCAGGCTGCGGCGGGTCCGCTCGAGCTGCGACAGCTCCGCCTGCGCGTGGGCACTGGCGGCCGACAGACCGTTGAGGGCCTCGACGAGGTCCGATTGCGGCAGACCCGAGTACGCGTCCTGACTGCCATAGAGGCGGATCTGCGTCACGCCCGCGAATCCGAGCGCCGCGAGCAGGATCGCGACGGCTACCTGTCCCTTGCCCGGTCGCACGAGAGCGCGGACCACGCGCTGCGGCGGCGTCTGCGTCCGGTCGCGAACCGCGACGACGGTCTCCTCGGGATCGTGCTCAGGCATGGAAGAGATGCCTCCGGATCGAGGCCACGTTGGCGAAGATGCGGATGCCCAGCACGACGATCACCGCCGTGGTCAGCTGGGCGCCGACCCCGAGCTTGTCGCCGATGTAGACGATGAGCGCGGCGATCACCACATTGCTCACGAACGAGATCGCGAAGACCTTGTCCGAGAACACGCCGTCGAGGAAGGCGCGGAACGCGCCGAACACGGCATCCATCGCAGCCACGACGGCGATCGGCAGGTACGGGTCCATCCACAACGGCACGTTGGGTTTGAAGATCAGACCCAGGACGACTCCCACCACGAGCCCCAACACGCCGATCATGGTCCAGAACCTCCCGAGATGCCCGATTCGATCAAGACCTTCGCGAACCGAAGACTTGGCAGCGTCGCCGCCCGTAGGGACAACGTCGACTTGGTGGTGATGGAGAACACCATTCCGAGTTGTTGCTGAAGATCCAACCACGCCGCGCCGCTATCGGTGAGGGCGAACTGTGCCGGGAGCGTCGCCGGGTTTCCGATCGCATCGATCACGTACGGCGGGGTCAGCGACTGGTAGTTGACGGTGATCGCCGACCCGGCGGTACGGACGGCGGTGAGGCTGGTGACGCGCTGGCCGTTGATGGACATCGCCTCGGCTCCGGCCTGCCACAAGCCGTTGACCAATTGCTGCAGATCCCGGTCCTGAACCACCCCGCGAGCTCCCGCGCTCTTGGGCGCGTTGTCCACGACCACCTGGACGCCGGGCCCCGTCACGGCGGAGACACCTGCCTCGGTACCCCAGCGACCGAGGCGACCACGGGTGGTCGACGACAGCTGCTGGTTGCTGGACAGCCCCGACTCGAGGGCATTGATCTCGGCCTGCGTCACCTTGATCGTCCCGGTGATCTCGTTCAGATCGCTCTTGCGGTCGATGACCTGGCGGATCAGATCCCGGCGCTGCTGCGCGTCG
>JBQCJL010000168.1:0-2438 GCA_051952795.1 Marmoricola sp. | reverse complement strand
GTCCTCGGTCAGTGCCTCCGCGGTGGCGTCGGGGCGGTTGTGGTAGCCGGCCATCACGTTCGGCCCCTTGATCAGCACCTCGTCGTTCTCGCCCAGCTTGGCCTCCGAGCCCGGGAACACCGTGCCCACGGTGCCGATCTTGTTCGCATTCGGATGGTTCACGAACGCACCCGCGGAGGTCTCGGTCAGACCGTAGCCCTCGAGGATCACGACGCCGGCGGCGGCGAACCACTCGGCGATGTCCCGGTTGAGCGCCGCCGACCCGGAGATGAAGAAGCGCACCCGGCCGCCGAAGCGCTCGCGCACCTTGCTGAACACGATCTTGTCGAAGAGGGCGTACTGCAGCTGCAACGGGAGCGGGACGGACTTGCCCTGCGCCTTCAGGTGCACCACCTTGGTGCCCACCGCGAAGGCCTGGTTGAAGATCTTCTCCTTCAACCCGCCCTCGCTCGCCGTCATCGTGACGACGCGGGCGTAGGCCTTCTCGAAGATGCGCGGCGCGGCGCCCATGAAGGTGGGCCGGATGATCGCGAGGTTGTCGATGATCTTGTCGATCCGGCCGTCGATGGCGGTGGCGAAGCCGCACGCCAGCTGTGCGCTCAGCAGCACCTTGCCGAACACGTGCGCCATCGGGAGCCACAGGAACTGCAGGTCGGTCTCGTCGAGGATCTCCTGCGCCTCGATGACCGCGCCCTCGTAGGTCCAGGACTTGTGCAGCAGCCGCACGCCCTTCGGCTTGCCGGTCGTGCCGGAGGTGTAGACCAGCGTCGCCAGCTGGTCCGCGGGGATCCGCTGCGCGATCTGCTCGATCTGGCCGGGGTTCTCGCGCAGGTGCACCGCACCGAGCTTGCGCAGGTCGGCGAGGGTGATCACCCACTCGCCGTCCTCAGCGCTGGTGGCGCCGTCGAAGAGCACGACCTTCGTGAGGGCGGGCAGGTCGGCCTTGTGCTCGCGCAGCTTGGCCACCTGGTCGGCGTCCTCGGCGAAGACGACCCGACACTCGGAGTCGGAGACGATGTAGGCGACGTCGGAGGCCATCGTGGACGGATAGACCGTGGTCGTGGCCGCACCGGCGCACATCACGGCCAGGTCCGCGAGGATCCACTCCCAGCGCGTCGAGGACGCGATGCCGACGCGCTCCTCCTGCTGGATGCCCAGCGCCAGCAGACCTGCGGCGACCTCATCGACCTGAGCCCGCGACTCCTGCCAGGTCAGCGAGACCCAGCCGTCACCGTCGGGGTAGCGGAACGCCTCCGTGTTCGGGGACTTCTCGACTCGCTGCAGGTACTGCAGCGCCACGTTCGCCGGACGGTTGTCGATCGCGGCCATGTTGTAGCGGACCGTGTGACCGTTGAAACCGGTCTCGACGTAATTCTTGGGGCTGGAAGCAGACGCCATGCCGGTAAACCTAGATCACAGCCCTACCCGCCGGTAGATGATCCCTACCGATTGGACGCTCACTTCTTGGGTTTCTCGCTCGCCTCGGTCGTCGAGAGTGCCGCGATGAAGGCCTCCTGGGGAACCTCGACCCGGCCGACCATCTTCATCCGCTTCTTGCCCTCCTTCTGCTTCTCGAGCAGCTTGCGCTTTCGGCTGATGTCGCCGCCGTAGCACTTGGCGAGCACGTCCTTGCGGATCGCGCGGATGGTCTCGCGGGCGATCACGCGACTGCCGATCGCGGCCTGGATCGGCACCTCGAACTGTTGCCTGGGGATGAGCTCGCGGAGCTTGCCGGCCAGCATCACGCCGTAGCCGTAGGCCGCGTCCTTGTGCACGATCGCGCTGAAGGCGTCGACCGCCTCGCCCTGCAGCAGGATGTCGACCTTCACCAGGTCGCCCGGCTGCTCGCCGGCGAACTCGTAGTTGAGCGAGGCGTAGCCCTTGGTCTTGGACTTCAGCTGGTCGAAGAAGTCGAACGCGATCTCCCCCATGGGAAGCGTGTAGCGCATCTCCACCCGGTCCTCGGAGAGGTAGTCCATCCCCAGCAGCGTGCCGCGCTTGGTCTGGCACAGCTCCATGATCGTGCCGATGTAGTCGCTCGGCGACAGGATGGTGGCCGTCACCACCGGCTCCAGGACCTCGCGGACCTTGCCCTCGGGGTACTCGCTGGGGTTGGTGACCTCGAGGCGGGACCCATCCTCCATGGTCACGTGGTAGACCACGTTCGGGGCCGTCGAGATCAGGTCGAGGTTGAACTCGCGCTCGAGGCGCTCACGGGTGATCTCCATGTGCAGCAGCCCGAGGAAGCCGCAGCGGAACCCGAAGCCGAGCGCGCCCGAGGTCTCCGGCTCGAAGGTGAGCGCCGCGTCGTTGAGCTGCAGCTTCTCCAGGGCATCGCGCAGGTCGGGGTACTGGTCGCCGTCGATGGGATACAGACCCGCATAGACCATCGGGTTGGGGTGTCCGTAGCCGCCCAGCGGCTCGGTGGCACCGTGATG
>JBQCJL010000167.1:0-9795 GCA_051952795.1 Marmoricola sp. | reverse complement strand
CAGCGGAGGTACGTCGAACAGCTGGGCGATGCCTTGCCGGCCCTCCACCTCGCAGAGCAGGACGGTCTTCCCGGCCGAGGCGATCGCCAGCGCCAGTGCGGCCGCGACCGTGGTCTTCCCGGTGCCGCCCTTGCCCGTGACGATGTGCAGCATCACGTCGGAGAATTTACGGTCAGGCATGTCAGTGATCCTAGGAGCCGTACCTGGGGTTGTTCCGGAGTGCTTCGAACTCGGGGATCGCAGTGGTGGAGGTGAGGGCTCCGAGAGCCACCGCCTTCTCGGCGGGAACGCCTTGGAGGATGCGCTTGACCGGCACCTCGATCCGCTTGCCGGACAGGGTCCGGGGCATCTCGCTGATCACCTCGATGGCGTCGGGGACGTGGCGAGGGGAGAGCTGGTCGCGCAGGGCGGTGTTGATCGTGTGCTGGAGCTCGTCAGTGAGCTCGGTGCCCTCCGTGAGCTGGACGAAGAGGATGAGCGTTCCCGCGTCGTCCCCCTCGAGGTGGACCACCAGACTGTCCGCGACCTCTGGGATGGCGTCGACGAAGGCATAGAACTCGGCGGTCCCCAGCCGCACCCCGCCCCGGTTGAGGGTGGCATCGCTCCGCCCGGTCACCACGCTGGTGCCGCGGGAGGTGATGGTGATCCAGTCGCCATGGCGCCAGACGCCCGGGATGTCCTCGAAGTAGGCGGCCCGATAGCGCGATCCGTCGTCATCTCCCCAGAACCCGACGGGCATCGACGGCATCGGCTTCTCGATAACCAGCTCGCCGAGCTGATCGACGACGGGCTCCAGGGTGTCGCCGTAGGCCGCGACCGCGGCGCCGAGGCACGGGGCGGCGAGCTCGCCGGCGGTGACCGGCAGGGTGCGGGCCGTGCCCAGGAAGCCGGTGCAGACATCGGTCCCGCCCGAGAGCGATCCGAGCTGAGCGTATGTGGTGACGGCGTCGTAGACCCACTCGAATCCCTCGACCGGCAGCGGGGCGCCGGTAGAGCCGATGCCTCGGAGGCTGCTGAGGTCGGCGAGGTCGCGCGGGCGGAGGCCGGCCTTGCTGCAGGCCATCAGGAACGGTGCGCTGGTGCCGAAATAGGTGACGCCGAGCTCGTCGGCCAGCTGCCACAGCGTGCTCAGGTCGGGCGCGCCGGGGTTGCCGTCGAACATCACCACGGTCGCGCCCACACCGAGCGCGGACACCAGGTAGTTCCACATCATCCAGCCGGTGGTGGAGAACCAGAAGAACCGATCGCTTGGCCCGATATCGGTCTGCAGCCCGAGCGCCTTGAGGTGCTCGATCGTGATCCCGCCGTGCCCATGGACGATCGGCTTCGGCAACCCCGTGGTCCCCGAGGAGTACAGGACATAGAGCGGATGGTCGAACGGCACCCGCTCGAACGCCAGCGCCTCCCCCTCACCCGAGGCATCCGCCGCATCCGCCGCATCCGCCGCCGTGAACTCCGCCCAAGAAGTCGCCGACCTTGCACCTATTTCGGTCGACCTTGCACCTTCTGACGCCGACCTTGCACTTGTTTCGGTCGAGCTTGCACTTTCGGGCAGGTACGGGAGCCAGACCAGGGTGCTGACCGTCGGCAGGGCGTCCGCGATCGCGGCGACATCAGCGCGCCGATCGATCGGCTTGGTGCCGTAGACGTAGCCATCCACGGCGACCAGGACCTTGGGCTCGATCTGCGAGAGCCGGTCGATCACCGCACGCTGCCCGAACTCCGGCGCGCACGAGCTGAAGATCGCGCCGAGACTGGCGGTCGCCATGAGCAGAGCCAGTGTCTCGGGGATGTTCGGCGCGTACGCGGCCACCCGATCGCCGGGCCCGACGCCCGCGTTCTGAAGACCGCGCCGCACCCGCGCCACCAGGTCCCGCAACTCGGCAGCGGTCAGGGAGACCTCGTCGCGCGACTGGGATCGCCCGATGACCACGACGTCGTCGTCCGCCCGACCCGGCATCCGCAGCATCGCCTCGGCGTAGTTGAGGCGAACCTCGGGGAACCAGCGCGCACCCGGCATCGCGTCGTCGGCGAGCGCGATCGTCGGCTGCACGTCGCTCGGGATGTCGAACCACTCCCAGACCGCGAGCCAGAAGGCGTTGAGATCGGTGGTCGACCAACGCCACAGATCGAAGTACGAGCCGTCGGCCGCAGGCGTCGTCGCTTGGAAGCGGGTGAGCGCGCAGTCGAGGTCCGGGGCGGGACGCCAGAGGATCTCGGGAGCGCTGGTCACGAGGTCACCGTATCCGCCCGCGGGACAGTCGCCGTCCGGGCTTAGTCTGACCAACATGACGAAGTGGGAATACCTGACCGCGCCCGTTCTGGTCCACGCGACCAAGCAGATCCTGGACAACTTCGGGGCCGATGGCTGGGAGCTCGTCCAGATCGTGCCGGGCCTCAACCCGGAGAACCTGGTCGCCTACTTCAAGCGGCCGGTGGCATGAGCACGTCCGAGGAGCGACTGGCCGCGCTCGGGCTGACCGTTCCTGAGGTGGCCGCCCCAGTCGCTGCCTACATTCCGGCGGTGCGCTCGGGCTCGTACGTCTTCACCTCGGGTCAGCTGCCGATGCGCGACGGCGCCCTGATGCGGACCGGCAAGGTCGGCGGCGACGTCTCGCCCGAGGTCGCGACGGCGTGTGCGCAGCAGGCGGGTCTCAATGCGCTCGCGGCGATCAAGGCCGAGGTCGGCTCGCTCGAGGCGATCAAGCGGATCGTGAAGGTCACCGTCTTCGTGGCCTCGACCCCCGACTTCACCGGTCAGCCCCAGGTCGCCAACGGGGTTTCGCTGCTGCTCGGAGAGGTCTTCGGCGACGCTGGCCGGCACGTGCGGTCGGCCGTCGGCGTTCCGGTTCTGCCGCTCGACGCCCCGGTCGAGGTCGAGCTGACGGTCGAGGTCTGATGCGCATCCCGCTGCCGCCCTCGCTGGTCGAGTCGGCACGCGCGTTCGCGACCGGCGATTCGGTTCCGGCTGAGCCGCGCAACGCGGCCACCGTGGTGTTGACGCGCCCGGGAGCCGTCGGGCCCGAGGTGTATCTGCTACGCCGGCAGGCGTCGATGGCCTTCGCCGCGGGCATGTGCGTGTTCCCCGGTGGCGGCGTGGACGAGCGCGACTTCCAGGCGGACATCGCGTGGGCCGGGCCGTCGGTGGAGCAGTGGGCCGCACAGCTCGACACCGATGCGGCGACCGCGCGGGCGCTGGTGTGCGCGGCAGTCCGTGAGACCTTCGAGGAGTCCGGTGTCCTGCTGGCGGGGCTTTCGACCGACGAGATGGTCAGCGACACGACGGCGGCGGACTGGGAAGCGGACCGGGTCGCGCTCGAGGCTCGGGAGTTCTCGTTCAGCGAGTTCCTGCAGCGCCGCGGACTTGTTCTGCGCAGCGACCTGCTGGTGCCGTGGTCGGCGTGGCTGACTCCCATCTTCGAGCCCCGCCGGTATCGGACCTGGTTCTTCGCCGCGGCGCTTCCCGAGGGACAGCGCACGCGGGACGTGTCCAGTGAGTCGTCCTCGGTGGTCTGGATGGACGCCGAGATCGCGGCCGCCCAGGTCGAGGCACGCCAGCTGATGATGCTGCCGCCGACCTATCTCACCTGCCTGCAGGTGGCCGCCTACGCGTCGCCGGCCGCGCTCGTCGAGGCTGCACGCGACCGGACGATCCAGATGTTCATGCCCGAGGTCGTCGCCGACGGCGAGGAGTTCATCCTGTCGCGGCCGGACTGGGCGACCGCGCTGCTGGAGCTGCGCGGATGAGCTGGACCGGAGGCTCGTTCGGCGAGCGGGCGCAGTGCGTGCTCGCGCCCAACGCCAACATGATGACCCTCGACGGCACCAACACCTGGGTGCTGCGCGAGCCGGGGGCGCGGCGATCAGTCGTCATCGACCCCGGTCCGCTCGGTGGCGGTCACCTCGAGGCGATCCAGGCCGCCGCCGGCGAGATCGGCACGATCCTGTTGACCCACCACCACTTCGACCACTCGGAGGGCGCCCGCGAGCTGGCCGAGCTGGTCGGCTGCGGCGTGCGTGCACTCGATCCCGGATACCGATTGGGGTCCGAGGGCCTCGTCGGCGGCGACGTGGTCGCGATGGACGGGCTGGAGATCCGCGTGGTGGCGACGCCCGGACACACCTCCGACTCGCTGTGCTTCGTGCTGCCCGCCGAGCGGGCGGTGCTCACCGGGGACACGGTGCTCGGGCGCGGGACCACGGTGGTTGCGCATCCGGATGGCCAGCTGGGCGCCTATCTCGACTCCCTCGACACGCTGCATGCGCTCGCCGAAGCCCAGGCGATCACGTCGGTCTGGCCTGGCCACGGCCCGGTGATCGCGGACGCGCTCGCGGTTCTCGACTACTACCGGGCGCACCGCCAGGAGCGACTCGCGCAGGTGCGCGACGCCCTGGTGATGGTGGAGGGGAGCGGTACCGAGGCCGAGCTGGCCCGCCGGATCGTCGAGATCGTCTACTCCGACGTCGACCCGATCCTCTGGCCTGCCGCCGAGCTGTCGGTCCGGGCGCAGCTGGCCTACCTGCGCGCCCCGTAGCCCGCCGACCTTGCACCTAATGACGCCGACCTTGCGCCTTCTGACGCCGACCTTGCACGTAATGACGTCGAGCTTGCAGTTTCCGACGTCGAACTGACACAAATCCACAACGATTGCCGGTTGAGCTGTGCACAGCCGACCCGGTGATCGATCCCATGCTTCAGCTCGACGGGCGTTTGATCGCTCCCATGGTTCCTCTGCCCGTCGGCCCCATCACCCGCAACCAACTGGTCGAGCTCGGCCTCTCCGATACCGCGATCTTGAGCTTGCTGCGTCGGCGCAGCCTGCGCCCGATCTTCCGGGGCGTGTACGTGGCAGCGCACGTTGTGGACAGCCTGCCGACGCGCGCCGAGGCGGCCGCCCTGATCCTCGGTCCCGATCAGGTCGTCTGCGATCGTGCCGCGGCCTACCTGCACGGGGTCGACGCCTACGGCGTCCGCGAATCGCATGTGAGGCCGCTCGAAACCTGTGTGCGTCGTGGTGGAACGCCGACGCGACACCGCGGAATCGACGGCCGCCAACGCGACCTTGCCGACCGTGACGTGATGGCGATCGGGCGACTCTGCGTGACCACGCCGATGCGCACCGCCCTCGACCTGGGCTGCTCGCTCCCGCGTTACCGCGCCCTCGGTGTGATGGATGAGTTGGCCCGGCGCCATCGGCTCGACCCCGCTGCGATGGCGATCGAGTGCCGTCGATTCGCGCGCCGCCGTGGCGTCGTGCAGCTACGCGAACTCGTGCCGCTCGTCCATCCCGAAGCGGAGTCGCCGCAGGAGTCCCGCCTTCGGCTGACGCTCCACGACGCCGGTTTGCCGGAGCCGACGCTGCAGTGGTGGGTCCTCGAGGACGGCGTGCCGATCTTTCGCCTCGACCTCGCCTACCCCGAGCACAAGGTGGCCGTCGAGTACGACGGCGAGGAGTTCCACCGGCGAACCCAAGAACAGATCGAGGCGGATCGGCATCGACGAGCCTGGCTCGCTCAACGCGGCTGGACCGTCATCGTCGTGACCAGCACCGAGCTCGGGGGAGGCCACGAGGATGAGTGGCTGTCGCGACTCCGCGAGGCTCTTCGCCCGCAGACACAACGATTCCGCTGGGAGCTCGGGAAGCCCCACGGTTCGATCAAGTGCAATCTCGCCGCAACTAGTGCAATCTCGGCGTCAGAACGTGCAATCTCGGCGTCAGAAGGTGCAAGGTCGACGGGCTAGCGAGCCCGTCGCTGCATGCGCTCGAGATCGATGATGATGACCGAGCGGGGCTCGAGGCGCAGCCAGCCGCGTGAGGCGAAGTCGGCGAGCGCCTTGTTGACCGTCTCACGGGATGCGCCGACCAGCTGGGCCAGCTCCTCCTGCGTGAGGTCGTGGTTCACGTGGATGCCGTCGTCGGCGGAGCGACCGAAGCGCTCCGCGAGCTCGAGGATCTGCTTGGCCACGCGGCCGGGCACGTCGGAGAACACCAGGTCGGCCACCACGTCGTTGGCCTTGCGCAACTGGGCAGCGAGCTGGGAGAGCAGGCCGAGCGAGACCGTCGGGCGGCCGGCGAGCCAGCGCATCAGGTCGTCGTGGGTCAGCGAGAGGAACGTCGAGTCGGTGACCGCCGTGACCGTCGCCGACCGCGGGCCGGGATCGAACAGCGTCAGCTCGCCGAACATCTGGCCCGGACCGAGGATGGCGAGCAGGTTCTCCCGGCCGTCCGTGGACGTCCGGCCCAGCTTCACCTTGCCGGCGGAGACGATGTAGCAGCGGTCGCCGGAGTCGCCCTCGCGGAACAGAACTTCGCCGCGACGCAGCTTGGTCTCGCCCATGGACGAGCGCAGAGCCAGGATCGCTTCGTCGTCGAGCCCGCTGAACAGCGGTGCCTGACGCAGGACGTCGTTCTCCAAGGGACTTCCCTTCGGCTCGGACGGGTCCCCCCGCCGATCATCGAGGGTTCACGCGGGCATCGTGCCGCGCAAACCAGTGGTTCATGTCACATTCTGGCCCATGGCCCCGCAATGTCGCCATGCTGGGTACACGGAGCCTCTCAGCCGGGCACCGTAGGCTGACCGCGTGCCTGCTGCTCGCGTAGTCGACTCAATCGCGAGTCAGACCAAACCGGACACCGCCCTGGTGCGCCGGGCAAGGCGCACGAACCGGATCCTGGCAGAGACCTATCCCGACGCCGGGTGCGAGCTGGATTTCGACAATCCCTTCGAACTCCTCGTCGTCACGGTCCTCAGCGCACAGACCACCGACCGCCGCGTGAACGCCGTGCGGCCGGTCCTCTTCCAGGCCTATCCCACCCCCGCCGCGATGGCGTCCGCGGACCGCGCCGACCTCGAGCGCATCGTCGGGCCGCTCGGCTTCTTCCGCGCGAAGACCGATGCGCTTCTCAAGCTGAGTGCCGCGCTGGTCGAGCGGTTCGGTGGCGAGGTCCCGCCCCGCCTGGAGGACCTCGTGACCCTTCCGGGCGTCGGCCGCAAGACCGCGAACGTCGTCCTCAGCAACGCCTTCGACATCCCGGGCATCACGGTCGACACCCACTTCGGTCGCCTGGTCCGACGCTTCGGCTGGACCACCGAGACCGACCCGGTCAAGGTCGAGTTCGCCGTCGCCGCGCTCTTCCCCAAGCGCGACTGGACGATGCTCAGCCATCGCGTCATCTGGCACGGCCGCCGGATCTGTCACGCCAAGAAGCCGGCCTGCGGGGCTTGCCCCCTCGCCACCCTCTGCCCGTCCTACGGTGAGGGCCCCACGGATTCCGCCACCGCCGCCAAGCTCGTGCGCACCCAGGGACCCGCATGAGGAGGGCTCTTCTCGTCGCAGCGATCGCGATGACGCTCTCGGCCTGCGGGGTGACCCCCCAGGTCAGCTATTCGCCCAAGGTCGACTCGCCGGCGTTGCGGGCGCAGAAGGCTGCGGCACACATCGAGACCTGTCCGACGACGTCCGCTCCACCGACGGGTCAGCTGCCGAACGCGTCGCTGCCCTGCCTGGGCGGAGGTCGCTCAGTGAATCTGGCGTCGCTCCGCGGACCCATGGTCATCAACGTCTGGGGCCAGTACTGCGGCCCTTGCCGGCAGGAGATGCCGCAGATCGCCGCCTTCGGGCGCAAGTACGCGGGCCGCGTGGCCGTGCTCGGCATCGACTACTACGACCCCTCCCCGAATCTCGCGATCGCCTTCGCGAAGGGCGCCGGCGCGACCTATCCGCTGGTCGCCGACTGGAATCAGGTCATCCGCACCAACGTCCTCCCCACCACGATCCTGCTTGACGCGCAGGGCCGGATCGCCTTCAAGCAGCCGATCGCGATCAGCAGCGAAGCCGAGCTCGAACAACTCGTCGCCCAGCACCTGGGGGTCAAGCGGTGAGCGAGCACCCGGCCTGGTTGGAGCCGCTGCGCGACGGTGCCCAGACCATCAAGGCCTCGGATCTCACCCGCTTCCTTCCGCCCGATGACGCGAACCCCCGCGAGGGCGCCGTGCTCATGCTCTTCGGCGAGGGCCCGGACGGCCCCGACGTCCTCCTGACCGAGCGCTCGCACACGATGCGTTCGCAGCCGGGGCAGATCGCGTTCCCCGGTGGCGGCATCGACCCCGGCGACGCCGATCCGGTGGCCGCCGCGATGCGCGAGGCCAAGGAGGAGGTCGGTCTCAGCCCCGAAGGCGTCGAGATCCTGGCGTCGCTGCCGCGTCTCTGGCTCCCGCCGAGCAACTACGCCGTGACGCCGGTGATGGCGTGGTGGGCCGAGCCGTCTCCGGTCCATGTGGTCGACCCGAACGAGGTGCACGCCGTCTTCCGGATCCCGCTCGCGGAGCTGCTCGACCCGGCGCACCGCGTCACGTTCACCCATCCGATCGGCTATTCGAGTCCGGGATTCCTCATCGGTCCGGATAAATCGCTGATCCTGTGGGGATTCACCGCGGGAATCCTGAACAAGCTCTTCGACTATGTCGGCATGACGCGGCCCTGGGACGAATCGCGGACCATGCAGTTGCCCGATTCGATGTTGCGGAGGGATCCGGCATGAATGCCCTCGACTGGGTTCTGATCCTGATGGCGCTGCTCTATGCGTTGTCGGGATATTGGCAGGGCCTCATCGCGGGAGCGTTCGCCACGCTCGGACTGCTTTTCGGCGGCGTGCTGGGAATCTGGGTGGCACCGCTGATCCTCGGTTCCGTCAATCCCTCATTGTGGGTCTCTCTCACGGCCATCGTCCTGGTTCTGTTCGTCGCCCTGATTGGCCAGGCCGCCTTCCAATTGGTGGGGGTCAAGGCGCGCAATTCCATCCGCTGGCAGCCGATCCGCGCACTCGACGCGATCGGCGGCGCGGTGCTCTCCGCGATCGCCGTTCTGGTCGTGGCCTGGGCGCTCGGCGTGGCGATCAGCGGGGCCAACATCCCCGGCCTCTCGACGATGGTCCGGACCTCGGGCGTGCTCGGCGAGGTCAATTCGCTGATGCCGCAGTCGGCGCAGCAGACGCTGCGTGACTTCGACCGGGTCGTCGGCTCGCAGTTCCCGCGCTATCTGGAGCCGTTCGCGCAGGAGGACATCGTCTCGACGGAGCCGCCGCCGCCGGGCATCGGTCGCTCCGCGGGAGTGCGCCGAGCCGGCGCTTCGGTATTCCGCGTGCTCAGCAACAACAGCTGCGGCCAGGGAATCGAAGGAACCGCATTCCTCTACGCGCCCGGACATCTGATGACGAATGCGCACGTGGTCGCCGGTGTCCGTGATCCGAATGTGAAGATCAACGGGCAATACGTAAGCGCGCGGGTCGTCTATTACAACCCCAACCTCGACGTCGCGGTGCTGTCGGTGCCGAGCCTGCACGGTCCGATCCTGCATTTCGATCGCGGCGGAAAGGCTGGTCAGCCAGCAGCGGTCCTCGGCTTTCCCGAGAATGGCCCGTACAACATTCAGCCCGCCCGCATCCGGTCCAGCCAGCGGCTGCGGTCGCCGGATATCTACGGCAACGGCAGCGTGATCCGCGACGTGTTCTCGGTGCGCGGCAAGATCCGTCCGGGCAATTCCGGAGGACCGCTGGTCTCGGGCGCGGGTCGCGTTCTGGGTGTGGTGTTCGCGGCGTCGGTCAGCGACAGCCAGACGGGCTATGCCCTGACGGCCGACCAGGTGTCGCAGGCAGCGGCCCAGGGCTTGACCTCGAGCCAGACCGTGGGCACCGGCAACTGCGCCTAGCTGGGCTTGAGCGCGCTCGGGATCTGCTTGGCCTGGGCGATGGCGCGCTTGGGGGCGCGAATCTTCTTGAGGAAGACCACGCCCAG
>JBQCJL010000166.1:0-2188 GCA_051952795.1 Marmoricola sp. | reverse complement strand
TCAGCTTGTTGAAGTCGGCCCGGTCCTTGGACGCCTCCGGCTCGGCGCCGTTGACACTGTCGAGGCGGACGAGCGGGTTGAACTTCTCCTTGCGCTCGCCCTCGCGAGGCTGGCGCACCTGACCCATGACGGCATCGCCGCGGCGCAGGCCGAACTTGCGGACCATCGACATCGCGACGTAGACGTCGTCGGAGCCGGGCAGGTAGCCACTCGTGCGCACGAACGCGTAGTTGTCGTGGATGTCGAGGATGCCCGCGCACGGCGCCAGGACATCGTCCTCGAGCACGTTGAGGTCGGGCTCGTTGCGGTTTCCGCGGCCACCCTGCTGGCCACCGCCGCCGCCACCACCGGGACCGCGATCGCGGTCGCGGCCACGCCGACGACGATTGCGGCGGCTGCCGCCGTCATCGCCGTAGTTGTTGTTCTGGCCACCGCCGTTGTTACCGCTGTTATTGCCGCCGTTGGAGCGGTTCTGGCCACCCTGGTTGCCCTGGTTCTGGTTGCCGCCCTGGTTGTTGCGCTGGCGCTGGCGCTGACCGCCTTCGCGCTGCTCGTTACCCTCCTGGGGCGCCTCCTCGCGCGGGGCGCGGCCTTCCGGGGCCTCGGAACGCTCGGAACGCTCGGTGCGCTCGGCGTCGTTGTTCGAGGAGCCAGCGTCCTGGCGGGGCCGGGAGCCACCACCCTGGGCGGCCTTGATCGCCGAGACGAGCTCGGCCTTCTTCATGCCGGTCGTCTTGATGCCAAGACCGCCGGCGATCTGCCGCAGTTCGGGGAGCAGCATGGACCCGAGCCCACCGGACTTCTTGGGCGCACCGTTGGAAGCGGCGCCCTCGACGGGGGCATCGATGGTTTCAGTCACGTGAGTCCTTCCCACGTTTCAGCGCGGTGGCCGACCTCTGAAGGGGCCATCCGCGGAACTTGATGTATCCCGTCTCGGCTGGCCGCGCGTGTGCGGTCAGGGTCGAGATGCGGGAGGTGATGCGCGGTGAGCGAACCCGTTCGTGGTGAGAACCCGCGGTTCGCAGCGCTCATGAAGACGATAACACCGCTGGAGCGATGCGTCTCACTCGACGTCAACCAGTGGTCGGCGTGTTTTGTTCCCGCACGCCGTTACCGCCGACCTCCAGCGCCATCGCGCGCCACCCCGGGGGGCACTCGGGGATCAGCGCGTCGGCCGCACGCAGGCCGGGCGCCGTGAACGCCAGGACCGTCGGGCCTGCCCCCGAGATGATCGCCGGCACGCCGTCGTCGCGCAGCCGTTCGAGCAGCGCGAAGGAGTCCGGCATCGCAGTCGAGCGGTAGCTCTGATGCAGGAAGTCCTCCGTCGCCCGGTGCAAGTAGTCGTAGTTGCCGCCCAGGGCGGCGACCAGGAGCGCAGCTCGGCCTGCGTTGGCGGCCGCGTCGGCGTGCGGCACGGAATCGGGCAGCAGACCGCGGGCGGCCTTGGTACTCACCGGCGAGGGCGGGATGAAGACGACGGCTCCGATCTCGGGGCTCAGCGGGGCGGCCACCGCCCAGACGTCGATGTCCGCGGCACCTTGAGTCTGGCCGCTGATCGTGAAGCCACCGAGGAGCGCGGGCGCGACGTTGTCGGGATGCCCCTCGATCCGATTGGCCAAGGCCAACAGCACGTCGTCGGTCAGCAGCTGGCGGTCCCGTAGCAGTGCGCGAGCGAGCGCCAGGCCGCCGACGATCGCAGCCGACGACGAGCCCATCCCGCGGCTGTGCGGGATCCGGTTGACGCAGTGCAGCCGGACGCCGGGAAGGTCGACCCCGGCGTGGGCGAACGCCGCGATCATGGAGCGCACGACGAGGTGCCGGTCGCCCATCGGCAGATGGCCTTCGCCCTCGCCCTCGACCGTCACGGTGATGTCGTCGGCGACGGAGGCGGTGAGGGTGTCGACATATCCGAGCGCAAGGCCCAGGGAGTCGAAGCCGGGGCCGAGATTGGCGCTGGTCGCGGGAACCTCGACGGTGACCTCACCGTCCACGAACGGCATCAGAGACCGGCGGCTCGTGCAGCCGCGTCGACATCGGCGTCGACCACGGTGTCGACGAGGTCGGTGAAGGTGGACAGGGCGGTGTCGATGTCCTTGAGCCCATGCCCGGTCACCGTCACGACGATGCGCTGACCGTCGTAGCGCACCCCCTCCGATGCCTCCAGCAGAAGTCCGGCCACACCGGTGGC
>JBQCJL010000165.1:0-8736 GCA_051952795.1 Marmoricola sp. | reverse complement strand
AACAGCAGCGCGAGGTAGACCGCGATCGTGCGGATCACCTTGTCCGCGAGCGGGATCTGCAGGTGCATGAGGTCGTTCCACATGGGACCCAGTGTGGCCAAGGGCCCGGGCGCGAGGGTCCGGACCGGCCGGCGCGCCGTACGAACGTTCGTGCGGCGTCCGGCAACGGTCGTCCGGCGCAGCGCGAACGGCCCGCATAGGCTGTGCGCCGTGCTCAACATCCCGCAGGCGCCCGAGATCCCCGGCGCGCGTCACGTCCACTCCGGCAAGGTGAGAGACCTATACGAGATGACCTAGGTTAAGAACGCGGGCGAGCTCCTCATGGTCGACAGCGACCGTATCAGCGCCTTCGACCACGTCTTCGACACGACCATCCCCGACAAGGGCGAGATCCTCACCCGCCTGAGCCTGTGGTGGTTCGACCAGTTCGACGACATCGTCGGCAACCACGTGCTCTCGACCGACGTCCCGGAGCAGGTGGCCGGCCGCGCGGTGATCTGCCAGAAGCTCGCGATGTTCCCGGTCGAGTGCGTGGCGCGCGGCTACCTCACGGGCTCGGGGTTGGCGGACTATCGAGCCTCGGGCGAGGTGTGCGGGATCGCCCTGCCGCCGGGCCTCGAGGACGGCAGCCGGCTGCCGGAGCCGATCTTCACGCCGGCCACCAAGGCGGACCTCGGGGACCACGACGAGAACGTCTCCTACGAGGCGGTGGCCCGGACCATCGGCGACGACGACGCCGCCGACCTGCGCGATCTGACGCTGAGCATCTACGCCCAGGCCGAGCAGATCGCTCGGGAGCGCGGGATCATCCTGGCCGACACCAAGTTCGAGTTCGGGCGCGATCCGCAGTCGGGCGCCATCACGCTGGCCGACGAGGTCCTCACCCCGGACTCCAGTCGGTTCTGGCCGGCCGACGAGTGGCTGCCGGGCCGCGCGCAGCCGTCGTTCGACAAGCAGATCGTCCGCAACTGGCTCCTCTCGCCGGAGGCCGGCTGGGACCGGACCGACGAGAACCCGCCGCCCGCGCTGCCTGCCCACGTGGTCGCCCTGACCCGCACCAAGTACGTCGAGGCGTATGAGCGCCTGACCGGTCTCACCTTCTGAAGGAGCGCACCCCCATGGCCTATCGCGTCTCGTCCTCGCACACGTTCACGACAACGCCGGAGCGCGGCTATGACGTCATCGTCGAGGCGCCGCTGGAGGAGCTCTTCGACCATCGAGCGGGTCCGATCCCGCCGGTGAAGGCCAGCCCGGGCGCGTGGGGCTTCCGGGGCGCGGCGCGCACCGTCGAGCTCGCTGACGGCACGTCCAACCTCGAGACGCTGGTCGGCGCCACGCGTCCCGACGACTACCGCTACGAGCTCACGGACTTCACCGGCCCCATGAAGGCCCTGGTCCGCAAGGTCGAGGGTCGATTCGCCTTCGAGGCGAAGGGCGAGCAGACGACGGTGACCTGGACCTGGGTGATTCACCCGACCAACCCGATCACCGGCCTGACGCTGCCGGTTCTCGGCTTCTTCTGGAAGCGGTGGGCCGCCGGGATGTGGCCGAAGTTCGGCGCCCGGCTCTGACGATAGGATTGGGGACGAATCCCCCCTTCTGAAGGAGCTCTCGTGGCCCGTGTCGTCGTCGATGTGATGCCCAAGCCGGAAATCCTCGACCCTCAGGGCAAGGCAGTGCAGGGCGCGTTGCCGCGTCTGGGCTTCTCCGGCGTGCTGGATGTCCGCCAGGGCAAGCGCTTCGAGATCGAGTTCGAGGGCGAGGTGACTCCCGACCGGCTCGAGGAGGTCAACCGGATGGCGGAGACGCTGCTCTCCAACCCGGTGATCGAGGACTTCGCGGTCACGGTGGCCTCGTGAAGATCGGCGTCGTCACCTTCCCGGGCACCCTCGATGACGTCGACGCGCAGCGCGCGGTGCGCGTCGCGGGCGCCGAGGCGGTCGCGCTCTGGCACGGAGACCACGACCTCAAGGGCGTGGACGCGGTCGTGCTGCCCGGTGGCTTCTCCTACGGCGACTACCTCCGCTGCGGCGCCATCGCGCGCTTCGCGCCGGTGATGACCGAGGTGATCGCCGCGGCGAACGCCGGCATGCCGGTGCTCGGCATCTGCAACGGCTTCCAGATCCTCTGCGAGTCCCACCTGCTGCCCGGTGCGCTGATCCGCAACGACCACCGCAAGTTCGCCTGCCTCGACCAGCGCCTGCGCATCGAGAACGCGGCGACCGCGTGGACCAACCAGTACACCCTCGGTGACGAGGTCACCATCGTGCTGAAGAACGGCGAGGGTTCCTTCGTCGCCGACGAGCACACCCTCGACATGCTCGAGGGCGAGGGCCGCGTGGTCGCTCGCTACCTCGACAACCCGAACGGCTCCCAGCGCGACATCGCCGGCATCACCAACGAGCGCGGCAACGTGGTCGGGCTGATGCCGCACCCGGAGCACGCGGTCGAGGACCTGTGTGGGCCGGGAACGGATGGGCTCGGGTTCTTCACGAGCGTGCTGTCCGCGCTGGTTGGCTGACGGAGCCGCTTGCTTGGCGCGCGGTTTCAGGTCGCGCGCGGCGCGTTTTCACTACAGCTGTTGTGAACCGTTCGCTTCTTGATCGACATTTCGATCAAGAAGCCAGCACGTCACAACAGCTGGCGTGAAACCGCGGACCGCGGGCAGCTCACCAGCCCAGCAACGACCCCATCCCGCGCCCGGCCCACGCCGCGGCGGCGGACATCGCGTGTCCGATGACCTGCAGCACGCCCTGAGCGCCGTGCAGGATCTGCGCCACGAGCGAGGGCTGGTCGGCGACTGCCGGGATCGGCGCCGGAAGCGTGGGCTGCAGCGGAGCGGCTTGGGCGTCCGGGTGGGCGGCGTTCGGCTCGGGTGAGGCGGTGGTCGCAGACGCCGAGGGCTGCGTGACCGAAGACTTCGCGGCCTTCGGGCTCACGACCTGCTT
The DNA here is from genome assembly GCA_051952795.1 of Marmoricola sp. Lineage (GTDB taxonomy): Bacteria > Actinomycetota > Actinomycetes > Propionibacteriales > Nocardioidaceae > Marmoricola. The sequence continues at coordinate 5,788 of JBQCJL010000165.1, read as the reverse complement.
CTTGACGGGCTCCATGGTCGGCACGCGCGTGGCCGCCTTCGGTGCGAGCGCCTTGGCGGCGGGCAGCGTCGGCAGCTTGATGCCCGAGGCGGACTCAAGGTTCGACGTCACCGTGTTCACCGTGCTGGTGAGCGTCGTCTTGCTCGGCACGCTGGACGGCGTGGGCGGGGTGGTCCGCGGAGCCGGCGTCGTGGGAGGCGCGGTCGGCGTGGTCGGGTGGACCGTAGGCGTCGGACGGACCGTGGGAGTCGTCGGGTGCGCCGTGGGAGTGGCCGGACGGACCGTGGGTGTCGCCGGCTTGACCACGACGGGTGCCTTCGTCGCCGAGGGGCTGGCCTTCGGGGTCGTCGGCTTTGCGCTCGGCGTCGGCTTGATGCTCGGCGTGGGCTTGACCGACGGCGTCGGCTTCACGCTCGGAGTGGCCTTGACCGTCGGCGTGGGCTTGACGCTGGGCGTCGGCTTCACCGTCACCGTCGGGCGCGGCGTCGCAGGCACGGAGGGGGCGACCGACGGGAGCACCGGCGGCAGCAGGGCGCCGATGGCGCTGTCGGGAACGACGGCCGGGATCGGGCTGACCGGACGCAGGTCGACGTAGTTGCTGTCGATGTTCAGCGTGATGCCGCCATTGGTGGCGTTGTGACCGCCGTGGTACTGGTGCGCGCGCTGGTGATTCGCCCAATTCCAGGTCGACAGGTAATTCGACTTCACATTTTCCTGGTCATTCCATTCCGCGACCCAGATCTGGTCGGGGAGAACGAATCCCGAAGGCTTGTTGTTGGCCATCGCGTTGAGCAGGCGAGCTCCAGAGAGGCCACTGACGTAGGTACCACCCGCGTAGCCGTAGGCGTGCAGGCGGTTGGACCAGGCCGACAGGAACCACAGCGACGAGGCGTCGCAGTTGTTGTAGCCGGTGTGCCAGTTCTCGAGGTCGTAGAAGAGCGTGCTGCCCGGGTTGATGCCGATCGCGCGGGCATGCGCCACGGCGTCGTCGGCCTGAGCCGCACCCTGCTGGCGCGCTGCCGCATAGGTGTTGCTCGGGTTCGCGCTGATCACCCTGCTGAACCCGGTGCAGGAGGCCTGCGGGCCGACGGTCAGCGGCAGCAGGTGCCAGCCGGTCGCCTGCGTGTGGCTCACCCAGGCGCTGGTGAGGTTCGGCTGGGAGCACGCGCGCAGTGAGCCGGAGATGTAGATCCCGATACCGCGGTACGGGTTCGTCTTGTCCTTGAGCCAGGCGTCCATCGTCGAGGCGCTAGGGGCGCGGCAGGCGTCGAAGGCCCAGCCCGTCAGGCTGCCCGGGCTGCTGGTCACGGGCGCGGTGGCTGCCAAGGAGAACGCCAACGGCCAGGCTCCGAGCGTGGTCGCCGCGAGGAGCGCGACGCCGAGGCGCCGGCGACGTGAACGCCGCCGGCGCACCTTCGCGGCACGTTCGAGGATGGTCTGCAGCGGAGTGGCGACAGGTGTCGTGGGCTCAGGCACTTGGGGTACTCCTTGGTTAACTGGAGTAACAGGAGAGCACATTAGTCACACGCGTTACAAACCATTCTCGGGAATTACAAAGCTGTAATTAATGGCGTGAGCGCGGCCGCGATTAATCACATTGTTGTGATTATGGAAAGCGCGGTGGTGTATGATCTGGTGTATGCAGCGCACCAACATCTACCTCGAGGATCGCCAGACGGCGGCGCTCGATCAGTTGGCGGCGGAGGAGGGGATTTCGCGGGCCGAGCTGATCCGGCGGATCATCGATCGCTCGCTCGCCGGCGCAGACGCGGACCTCGCTACGGATCGGGTGCGCCTCGACATCGCCTTCGGGTCGGCGGTTGACATCGACCTACCCGACCGCGGCCGCGGTGCGCGCGAGCGCCATCTCGATGAGTTGATGACGGAGTGATCCTGGTCGACACCGATGTGCTGGTGTGGGCCCTGCGTGGCTCGCGCCCTGCCCAGGACTGGATCCGTGAGGCCCGCGAGGCCGGGCCCCTACTCGCGAGTGTCGTCACCGTTGCGGAGCTGACCGGGGGAATGCGAAGCGCGGAGCGCCACCAGGTCTGGAATCTCCTGGCAGCGCTCCGCGCTCAGCCGGTCACCGAGGTCATCGCCCGGCGGGCCGGGGAGTTCCGGCGCGAGTGGCGCTCGAGTCACGGTTCGATCGGAACCTCCGACGACCTGATCGCCGCGACGGCCGACGTGCTCGGTGTCGAGCTCGCGACACTGAACGTCGGGCACTTTCCTATGTTCGAGGATCTGCGCCCGCCGTTCAGGCCGTGACCTCAGTCGATCGCGGGCTCGAGGCTGGGGGTCACGCGCCGCGGACGGGCCACCAGCAGACCGGCTGCCACCACGGCGAGTCCGGCCAGGGCGGTCGCCGCCCAGAACCCGGCGCGCGCTCCGATGAGGAAGTCGCCGGCCACCGCGAAGCCTGCGTAGGTCGACGCGACCACGGCCAGGCCGACGGCGCCGCCCAGCTGCTGCATCGTCTGGAACAGACCCGACGCGGCACCCGCGTGCTCCGGCTCCACGTCCCGCAGGGCCAGCGTGGTCAGCGGCATGAAGGTCATGCCCGCCGAGACGCCGGTGATCGCCAGCGCCACCACGATCAGCGCGAAGGGCGTGTGGGCGTTCATCATCGTGAGCGGGATGAAGGCACCCAGCCGGATGACGGTGCCCAGGATGACCAGCGTGGTCGCGCCGTACCGCTCGACGAGCGTCGGGACGATGCGGGACATCGTGAAGACGCCGAGCGGCAGCGGCAGGAAGGCCAGGCCGGTCACGAGCGGGCTGTGGTGCTGGAAGTCCTCCAGGTACTGGACCATCAGGAAGAACATCGCGAGCATGCCGCCGTAGGTGGCCGCCATGGCCGCCAGGGCAGCGATCCGGCTCGGGCTCTTGAGCAGCTGCGGGCGCAGCAGCGGGTGGGCCACCCGGCGCTCGGTGCGCGCCAGCACCGCGATCAGGATCGCGCCGACGAGGAAGCCGCCGACCGTGCGGGCACTGCCCCAGCCGTAGTCGGGCGCCTCGATGAGAGCCCAGACCAGCGCGACCGCGCCACCGGTGGCCGAGAGCGCACCGACGATGTCGAACCGGCCCTCACGCCGCGGGGTCTCCGCGACCAGACGAGGAACCAGGATCAGCGAGCCGATCACCGCCAGACCGATGGGCACGTTGATGAACAGCGTCCAGCGCCACGACGTCGTCTGGGTCAGCACGCCACCGAGCATCAGACCGAGCGCACCGCCCATCGAGGCGATCGCGGAGAACATGGCCAGCGCGCGATTACGGGCGTGCTCGTTCGGCGCGGAGGTGGTGATGAGCGCCAGCACGCTGGGCGCGGCCAGAGCAGCGCCGACGCCCTGGAAGGCACGGGCCGCGACCAGGATCGCGGGCGTGGTGGCGATACCGCCCACCAGCGAGAAGGCGGTGAAGACCGTCATGCCGGTGAGGAAGACGCGACGGCGTCCGAAGACGTCGCCGATGCGCCCGCCGAGCAGCAGCAGACCGCCGAAGGCCAGCGCGTAGGCGTTGAGCACCCAGCTGAGGCCGGCGTTGGAGAAGTGCAGGTCGACGGCGATGTGCGGCAGCGCCACGTTCACCACGGTGGCGTCGAGGACCAGCATCAGCTGGGCCAGCATCACGATCCAGAGACCGAGGGAGAGCTTGGTGGGTTGAGCCGAGCGGGTCTCGGCTGCGACGAGACCCCTGTCGGAGGTCCGGGAGAGGGTTGTTGCAGACATGGATGGCGTCCTGTTCTGGCTGGCTGTGGATCGCGCCAACCGGGTGTACTCTTAAGGGGAGAGTTACTCCGGTTAGAACTATACGGAGACTGTCTCCGGTTTGCAACTACGTTTTCGAAAGGGTGTGGTCACCGTGCGAGCAGACGCTCAGCGCAACCGTGATCGCATCGTCGAGGTGGCCCGGCCGCTGATCCGCGCCAAGGGCATCGACGCCGTCTCCATGGACGAGATCGCCAAGGCTGCCGAGGTCGGTCCGGGAACGCTCTATCGACACTTCCCCACCAAGGAAGCGCTCTACGACGCCGTCCTTGAGGCCTGGGTCCTGCAGGTCAACGATGTGGTCGACAAGGCGCTGACCAACGGGACGCCCCGCGAGCAGCTGCTGTCCTGGCTGACGTCCTATGTGGAGCTCCTGACCGCCCACAAGGGTGGAGCCGCCCGCATCACGGCATCGCTGGGTGATCCCGGCTCGCCCTACGCCACCAAGTGCACGACCTATCTGAACGCGAACAAGCGCGTGCTCGACCGGCTCCAGGAGGCCGCGGCCGTGCGCCCCGGCATCGACGCCATGCAGCTGTGCCGGCTCGTCGGCGGGGTCGCCGCGGTGGCCGACAACAGCGAGCTCGAGGCGACGGCGATCACACCGATGCTCGACGTCATCGCGGACGGCGTCCTCGTTTAGAAGAACACGCAGGTCCGACGGTAGATTTGCGCCCGTGACTGCCGCTCCCGAGGCCCGTGCTCAGACCCTCGACACCGTTGCGGTCGCCGCGACCGATCCCGATAAGTCCCAGCCGTGGGCCGACCTCGGTCTGAAGGCCGACGAGTACGAGCGGATCCGCGAGATCCTCGGCCGTCGTCCCACCAGCGCCGAGCTGGCGATGTACTCGGTGATGTGGAGCGAGCACTGCTCCTACAAGTCATCGAAGGTGCACCTCAAGCAGTTCGGCGAGATCCCGCAGGAGACCCCGATCGGCCCGATGCTGGCCGGCATCGGGGAGAACGCGGGCGTGATCGACATCGGCCAGGGCTACGCGGTGAGCTTCAAGGTCGAGTCGCACAACCACCCGTCCTACGTCGAGCCCTACCAGGGCGCGGCCACCGGTGTTGGCGGCATCGTCCGCGACATCATCGCGATGGGTGCCCGTCCGGTCGCCGTCATGGACCCGCTCCGCTTCGGCCCCCTCGACGCGGATGACACCCACCGGGTGCTGCCCGGCATCGTGGCAGGCGTCGGCGGCTACGGGAACTGCCTCGGTTTGCCCAACATCGGCGGCGAGGCCGTCTTCGACGAGACCTACCTCGGCAATCCGCTGGTCAATGCGCTCTGCGTGGGCGTGCTGCGACACGAGGACCTGCACCTGGCCAAGGCGTCAGGCGAGGGCAACCTCGTGGTCCTCTACGGCGCCCGCACCGGCGGCGACGGCATCGGTGGCGTCTCGGTGCTCGCCTCCGAGACCTTCTCCGAGGACGGCCCGGCCAAGCGTCCGTCCGTCCAGGTGGGCGACCCCTTCATGGAGAAGCTGCTCATCGAGTGCACGCTCGAGCTGTTCCAGGCACACGTGGTCGCGGGCATCCAGGACCTCGGTGGCGCCGGCCTGTCCTGCGCGACGTCCGAGCTGGCCTCCGCCGGCGACGGCGGCATGAAGGTGGAGCTCGACCGGGTTCCGCTGCGCGACTCCACGCTCTCGCCCGAGGAGATCCTCATGAGCGAGTCGCAGGAGCGGATGATGGCGGTCGTCGAGCCCGCCGACATCGACGCCTTCATGGCGATCTGCGAGAAGTGGGACGTCGAGGCCGTCGTGATCGGCGAGGTCACCGAGACCGGTCGCCTGGAGATCACCTGGCACGGCGAGACCGTCGTCGACGAGCCGCCGCGCACGGTGGCCCACGACGGACCCGTCTACCAGCGCCCGTTCGCTCGCCCGGTCTGGCAGGACGCTCTGCAGGCCGACAGCGCCGAGAAGCTGGCGCGGCCCTCCTCGGGTGAGGAGCTGCGCGAGACCCTGCTGCGTCTTGCCGCCTCGCCCAACCTCTGCGACAAGTCCTGGATCACC
>JBQCJL010000164.1:0-2105 GCA_051952795.1 Marmoricola sp. | reverse complement strand
CTTCGCGGTCGTGAGCGTGGTCGCCATCGCCGTGGGCGGCTGGTCGGCGGACCGGGCGGCTCGGCGCCAGGCGATCGATGAGCTGCGGCTCGAATCCGGCGACCGGCTGTCGCGTCCGCATCCGGCGAGCGACTTCGTCGCGATGCTGCGCATCGACCGCGCCAGCGTCTGGCGTGCGGTGCCGTTGCGCCGAGGAATCCTCTTCCTGGGCGTGCTCCCGGGTGCGGTCGCCCTGGCCGGCGCCCTGCACTGGCAGGTGATCACGATGTTCCCCGGGCTGGTGTGCTCCGGGGGCGCCCTGCTCTTCGGCGTGAACATCTGGTGTCTGGACGCCAAGGGTGCTTTCTGGCGGGAGAGCCTCCCGACCCGTCCCAGTCTTGCCTTCGCGGTGAGAAGCTGGGTACTGGGCGAACTGCTGCTCGTGGCGCTGGTTCCGGCTCTCGGTCTCGGTGCCCTGCGGGCCGGCGGACCGACCTCGTCCGAGATCGTGGCCGTGCTCAGCGTCTCGGTGACCACGGTCGTCTTCGTGACCGGACGCTGCCTGCGGTGGTCGATCACCAAGCCCTACCCGGCCGACCTGCGCGGAGCGCGTGCGACGCCGGCTCCGCCGCTGGCGATGGTGGGCTACTCCGCACGCCTCGCTCTCGCCACGACGCTCCTGGGCTTGGTCTTCGCCGTGACCGCCGCGGCCCCGTCGCCCTTGTGGTCGGTCATCCTGGCGGTCCCGGCGATCCTCTTCGCCGCGTCGGACCTCGCGCATTCGGCACGGTTGTGGGAGTCGGCGCAGACACGCGCCCTGGTGCTCACCGCGGTCTCGACCTGAGGGTCAGCGGAAGGCCGACGATCCCGTGAGGGCCCGGCCGATCATGAGCTGGTGCACCTCGCTCGTGCCCTCGTAGGTCAGCACGGACTCCAGATTGTTCGCATGGCGCATGATCGGGAACTCGAGCGTGATGCCCGCCGCTCCGAGGATCGTCCGGCACTCCCGAGCGATCGCGATCGCCTCCCGGACGTTGTTGAGCTTGCCCAGGCTCACCTGCTCGGGCACCACCTCATCGGCGTCCTTGAGGGCGGCGAGCTGCAGGGCGAGCAGCATGCCCTTGCCGAGCTCGAGCGTCATGTCTGCCAGCTTGGCCTGCGTCAGCTGGACTGCTGCCAGCGGTCGGTCGAAGATCTCCCGCTCGCCCGCATAGGCGATCGCCGACTCAAGGCAGTCCCGGGCGGCGCCGAGCGATCCGAAGATGATGCCGAAGCGGGCTTCGTTGAGGCAGGACAGCGGACCCTTGAGGCCGCGCACCTCGGGGAAGACGGCGTCGGCGGGGAGGCGCACCTCGTCGAGGACCAGCTCGCTGGTGACCGAGGCGCGCAGCGACAGCTTGTGCTTGATGGCGGGCGCGGAGAAGCCCGGAGTGTCGGTCGGGACCACGAAGCCTCGAATGCCGCGGCCGCCCTCACCCTCGTCTGTCTGGGCCCAGACGACGGCGACGTCGGCCACCGAGCCGTTGGTGATCCACATCTTGGTGCCGTTGAGGATCCAGTCGTCCCCGTCGCGGCGCGCTCGGGTGCGCATGTCGGCGGGGTTCGAGCCGAAGTCGGGCTCGGTCAGGCCGAAGCAGCCGATCAGCTCACCTGCCGCCATCCGCGGGAGCCACTGCTGCTTCTGCTCCTCCGATCCCCAACGCCAGATCGCGAACATGGCCAGCGAGCCCTGCACCGAGACCAGCGAGCGGATCCCCGAGTCGCCGGCCTCGAGCTCCATGCAGGCCAACCCGTAGGAGGTGGCGCTCGAGCCGGCGCAGCCATAGCCCTCGAGGTGCATGCCGAGCACTCCGAGGCCACCCAGCTCGCGGGTGAGCTCGCGCGCGGGCACCTGACCGGCTTCGTACCAGTCGGCGACGTGGGGCTTGATCTCCGCCTCGACGTACTTGCGGACGGTGTCTCGGATGGCGCGGTCCTCGGCGGTGAGAAGACGATCGAGGGCGAAGAGGTCGAGCGGAGCGGTCGGCATGCGATGAGCGTAGGTCCCTGGTGTTGATCGGTGGAATGCTGATCGCATGACTCTCGACGACCTCACGGCCCGGGTGGCGGACTTCCTCGCGGAGCAC
>JBQCJL010000163.1:0-3023 GCA_051952795.1 Marmoricola sp. | reverse complement strand
TCACGCCCATCGAGCGCGCGGTGCCCTCGATGATCTTCATTGCGGCTTCGATGTCGTTGGCGTTGAGGTCAACGAGCTTGGTCTGGGCGATCTCGCGCACCTGGTCCTTGGTCAGCTTGCCGACCTTGTCCTTGTGCGGAACGGAGGAGCCGCTCTTGAGACCAGCAGCCTTCTTGATCATCTCCGCAGCCGGGGGCGTCTTGGTGATGAAGGTGAAGGAGCGGTCCTCGTAGATGGTGATCTCCACCGGGATCACGTTGCCGCGCATGGCTTCCGTCGCGGCGTTGTACGCCTTGCAGAACTCCATGATGTTGACGCCGTGTGGACCGAGAGCGGTACCGACCGGCGGCGCAGGCGTGGCTGCGCCCGCCTGGAGCTGCACCTTGACCAGGGCAGCGATCTTCTTCTTCGGAGGCATATGCCTTGTCCTTTTCGTTGTTTCTTCGTGGTCTAGCGGGCCGGACCGGCCCTGCCACCTGGTGTTGCGTATTCAGTTGTTGCTTCTCAGTACGCCTTTCGGCTTACGGAGGTCTCGATACACGCCGCGTTCGCGGCGCACTCGACCTTTGATTGTCGACGCAGAGCGTCGATTTATCAAACCTTCTGGATCTGGTTGAAGCTCAGCTCGACCGGGGTCTCCCGGCCGAAGATCTCGACCAGGGCCTTGACGCGCTGCGATTCCGCGTTGATCTCGGTGATGGTCGCGTGCAGCGTCGCGAACGGGCCGTCGACCACCATGACCGAGTCGGAGACGTCGAAGTCCGCCACCGCGATCGGCGTACGGGCCGCCGACTTGGCCGGGCTGCTGGCGCCGGCGGTACCGCCCGCGGCGACGGCCGCGGCCTCGACCTCAGCCTGGACGGCCGGGGCGAGCATGGCCTCCACCTCGTCGAGGCTCAGCGGGATCGGCTGGTGGCTGTGCCCGACGAAGCAGGTGACCGACGGCGTGTGCCGCACGGTGCTCCAGGACTCGTCGGTGAGGTCCATGCGGACCAGCACATAACCGGGGAGCGTCGGGGTGGTGCGCTTGCGGCGCTGACCGTTCTTGATCTCGTGCACCTCTTCGGTGGGCACGACGATCTCGTGGATGTAGTCGCCCATGTTGAGCGAGGAGATGCGGTTCTCGAGGTTGGCCTTGACCCGGTTCTCCATGCCCGAGTAGGTGTGCACGACGAACCAGTCGCCCGGCTTCTCGCGCAGCGCGGCGCGGAACTCCTCCAGCGGGTCGACCTCGTCCTCGGTCTCCACCGCGGCCTCGGCCTCGGGGGCCACATCGGCGTCGGCGTCCGGGGTCGCAACGTCCGCGGCGACCTCGTCCTCGGTGGTCTCGAGAGGACCTTCGGTCTCCTCATCCACCGTGGGGTCGACCTCGTCGTACTGCTCGGTCACCGTTACTGCCTCATCTCATCTACTCGTCGTCGGCCACTGCCGACCCAAACTGCTGCGGCGCGTTCAGCTGCCGAAGATCGCGAACACGGCCTTGCCGAAGCCCAGGTCGAGCAGCGACACGATCGTCAACATGAACACCACGAACGCCATGACCACCAGGAAGTAGGTCACCAGCTCCTGCTGCGTCGGCCACACGACCTTGCGCAGCTCGGCCACGACCTGGCGGTAGAACACCACCGGCGAAGTCCGAGGAGCCCGCTTGGCCGCCCCCTGGGACGATGCACTCTCGGTCACGAGTTCACTTCCGGATCTTCTCGTTCGTTCCCCGTCAGGGTCTTGACGAGGGTGATGCTGTCTCGCAGGGCACGAGGGACTTGAACCCCCAACCCTCGGCTTTGGAGGCCGATGCTCTGCCAATTGAGCTAGTGCCCTACGCGGCGTCCTTCGGGCATGGTTCGACCATGGGCCAAGGGGAAGCCACGGAGCGAGTGTACGCATGCGCCGGAGGTAAACCAATTCGCCGGGGGTCCCGGCCCTCTGAGACGATGAACCCGTGACTGAGCTGACTTCGACCACCTCTCTCGCGGATCGCTCCCCCAGCGAGCTGGCCGACTTCCTCGCTGCCCAACAGGTCGCCTACGACGAGTTGAGGGCCAGCGGCCTCAACCTCGATCTGACCCGCGGCAAGCCGGCGAGCGCCCAGTTGGATCTGTCGAACGCCCTGCTCACGCTACCGACGTACGCCAAGGATGCGACGGGCGTCGACACGCGCAACTACGGCGGCTTGGAGGGCATCGCCTCCCTCCGCACGATCTTCGGCGAACTGCTCGGCGTCAAGGCGAACCAGATCGTCGCGGGCGGCAGCTCGAGCCTGGCGATGATGCGCGACGCCCTCCTCTTCCTCTGGTTGAAGGGCGGCCCGACCAGCGAACGCCCGTGGGCGCAGGAGAAGTCCGTCAAGTTCCTGTGCCCGGTGCCGGGCTATGACCGCCATTTCGCGCTCACCGACTGGCTCGGCATCGAGATGGTCACCGTCCCCATGCTCGCCGACGGTCCCGACGTCGACGCGATCGAGTCCCTCGTCGCCGACGATCCGAGCATCAAGGGCATGTGGCTGGTACCGACCTACGCCAACCCCACGGGCGCGGTCACCAGCGAGGCGGTCGCGCGCCGACTGGCCTCGATGGCCACGGCGGCGCCGGACTTCACCATCTTCTGGGACAACGCCTACGCCCTGCACCACCTCACCGACGACGAGGTCGCGACCGCGGACATCGTCGGGCTCTGCGAGGAGGCCGGGAACCCCGATCGCGCCATCCGGTTCGCCTCGACCTCGAAGATCACCTGGGCCGGAGCCGGCGTGGCCTTCCTGGCCGGGTCGACGGACATCATCGCCTGGTACATCGGCCACCTCGGCAAGGGACAGATCGGGCCCGACAAGGTGAACCAGCTGCGCCACGTCGAGTTCTTCGGCGACGCGGAGGGCGTCCGCGCGCACATGCGCAAGCACCGCGAGCTGATCGCGCCCAAGTTCGCCGAGGTCGACCGCATCCTCACCGAGCGCCTCGGTGGCCTGGGCGTCGCGGAGTGGACCGAGCCCAAGGGTGGCTACTTCATCAGCCTCGATGTGCTGC